>USMJ01000059.1 GCA_900555805.1 uncultured Oscillospiraceae bacterium
TTATGGCGTAGGGGTGTTCTTTGAAGATATGCTCGTTGAGCTTTCTCAGGAACGCGACCGCTTCGAGGTTCTCTCTTCCGCCGTTGACGTTCGGCGCCCATTCGCCGTCCTTTCGGCCGTAGTCAAGATAGAGCATTGAAGCCACGGCGTCAACTCTCAGACCGTCTATATGATATTTGTCGAGCCAGAAGTTTGCGCTGCTCATCAGGAAGGAGACGACCTCCGTCCTTCCGAAGTCAAAGACTTTTGTTCCCCATTCCTTGTGTTCGCCCTTCATCGGGTCGGAATATTCATAAAGGCAGGTGCCGTCGAATTCCGCGAGTCCGTGGGCGTCTCTCGGGAAGTGGGCGGGTACCCAGTCAAGGATAACGCCTATCCCGTTTTTGTGCATTGTGTCTACGAGGTACATTAGGTCTTCGGGGGTTCCGTAGCGGGATGTCGCGGCGAAATAGCCTGTGACCTGATAGCCCCATGAGCCGTCAAACGGATATTCCGACAGCGGCATGAACTCGACATGGGTGTAGCCCATATCCTTGACATAAGGGGCAAGCTCGTCGGCGAGTTCGCGGTAGCTGTAAAAGCTTCCGTCCTCATGAGTTTTCCATGAGCCTGCGTGAACTTCATAGATGTTCATCGGCGAGGAATAGACATTGCGCTTCTTTCTCTCTTCGCACCACTTTTCGTCGCCCCACTCATATCCGCCGAGCTCATAATATTTGCTCGCGTTGTTCGGGCGTGTTTCACAGTGGAAAGCGTAAGGGTCGCACTTGTTGATTATATCACCGTGCCTTGTCGTAATCGCGTATTTATAGTTGTCGAAGACCTTAACATTTTCGGCGACGCCCTCCCAGACGCCGGCCTCGTTGATCTTTCTGAGTTTGTTTTTATCGGCGTCCCAGCCGTTGAATTCGCCTATAACGCTGATCTGTTGAGCGTTCGGAGCCCACAAGCGGAAAACGACCTTGTTGTCGCCTATTCTGTGTGAACCTAAATAGTCATAGGCCTTTATGCTGTTTCCCTGATGAAAGAGATACAGAGCGACGTCGTCTTTAAGCATTTTTTCTTTCATGCAAGCACTCCTTTGCTGTTAGTATAGTTTAGAAAAGCACATATAATTTTTTCGCTGAAAGCCAGTTGCTTTTCTTTACAGTTATGTATACCGATTCTATTTTAGTTTACCACAGGGGACGAGGAAATTTCAATAGATTTTGCATATTTTATTCAATTTTTCACGAAAAAAATTGGCTTTGTTTGGTTATTTTGTTACAAAAAACGAGAATGCGGGTCGCCGGTGAGGTTCGGACAAATTTCGGCTTTTCTCTCAGCGGTGATTTGGGGTACGACGAGGTGAGTGCTTCAGAGAAATTTTGTCTCGGACGGGAAGCCGCGCGGCCCGGTAAGATTTTTGGGGCTGCGGTTAGTATGCGCTAAGGCAAAACCTGCGGTTCGGCTTGCCGAACCGCGGTGCCGCAAGGCGCCTTGGCGCCTTGCGGCGGTTTTCGGGACGTTAAGCTGAGGAGAGTCGAATAGGCGCACACATATCATCACATTCGAAATATATTCCAAAAGCATATACTATTTATCGTCTATTTTTCAGCGCCTTTTTTTATATGCAAATTTAATATGGTTTATCTTCACGTTTCATGATATACTTGTTTCATCGAAGGAGGAATTATGAATGTTGAAGTTTGAGAAAGATAATGAAAAAATCGGCAGGTATTTAGATTCTCTGATCAAAGACAAAGGCTTTAAGAGCGTCCGCGCATTTTGTATAGCCTATCTGAAGCTTGACAATCAGGACACATCTGACGATTTGGTCGCAAACATGCAGAACAGAATGTCGCAGATAATTAAAGGCAAGAAAGCCGTTCAACTTCACGACTTGCCGCTGTTTTGCGAACTGTTGGGCGTTTCATGCGAAGAAATTCTCAGCGTGGGAAAACATTATGAGCCCATAAGCGGTCATGTGACAAACTATGAAATAGCCTTTTCCCACGACAAGGATAAATGGGATAAGTATATCAACAGGAAAGACAAGCTTATTCTGAATTCCGATGAATATAACAAAACCGTTATAGACTATGCGCTTGAGTTCAAAAATTACGATTTCCTGAAATATCTTATGGATAACAAGTACATATGGTTTGTCAAAGATAAGCTGTCAGACAGATCGTTCACTTTCGGAGCCGGAACAAGCATCAAGCGCAAAGATATAGGAATGTGCGACAACTTGGACAGCACATTGAATATGTACAGCGAAGAACGCGGCTTAAGGCAAAGAATGATACTTTTAGCACTTGAAAATAACGATTTTGAAATGCTCGATTCTCTTTTGGCGAGAGAAATACCTACGCTGTATCAATGGTGCTATGCCGACAGACCAAACTCAAGCTGTCGGGAGTATTTCGATGAAAATGTCGTAGAAGAAATTGTTAATTCAAGCGACAAGATACTCGGATATTTTTCCGAGGAATTCAAAATATCCGACCGATACGGAGCCGAACATCAATTCATTTATCCGTTCTTATCCGAAGTTTTGAACAGACTTATAAGAAACAAAAATAAGTACGCCGAAGTTTTGCTTCGCAGGGCAACGGAACACAACAGATATGTCTTAAACTCTTTAAAAACTATGATAACAGAAGCGATAGAGATAAAGAATCGCTTTTTTAATCCCGATGATACCGAACGCGTACCTATTGAAAAAATTATTTTGGACGCTATTGACTATTTCACACTGAACAACGACAAAGACTTGGTTTCGTGTCCGATTTACTTCGTAAAAAGTCCAAGTATGAATTTCAGTTCGAATATAATCAAAGTCGACGCCGAATCGAACGATCTTTTAATCAGCGGCTTGATCAAAGAACTGAACAGCGTTTATAACTCGATATGCAATATAAAATCCGACATGTTGAACACTAAGGAGGCATAATATGATTTTCGATTATGACGACGGCGATTTCATCCGCACTGTTTCCGACAGCATGGCGATCGACTCCGACGGCAACATGATGATGCGGATAGGCGATCACTTTGCGCTTGATATGGACAGCGGCGATCTTCACTTCATCTCACCGTGGGATGATGACGACTATTGAACCTCTTGCGCTAACACCCCGTACTTCGATGAAGTACGGGGTGTGGTTTTATACTCTATTCGATATTATTGGTCTTTTTGCGGTACGCTCTTGGCTTGTTCGGAAATCCGATATATACGCTCGATTTAACTTGGAGGAAATATAAACATCTGCGCCGCCCGAACCTTTTCCTCTGTCGCGTTTCTTCCCGACAGCACAGCGGCCGTGTACCTAAAAATAAAATCAGCTCTCGTATGAATATCCGCCGAGGCGCTGTTATTTTCCGCGGCCTAAGCAATAATTGCAGGTCTTTGTGCCGTTATTACAAAAATTGCAATTCACCTTGCCCCTGTTGCATCGCGAAGAAGAGCACGGCTTCGTTCCGCGGCCGTTGCAACCGTTGCAGGTTCGATAACCGCCGTTTGACCAGTATTGACAGGTTCCGTGGCACAGAGAGCATTGTTCCATGCCGTCGCCGCCGCAGGTATGACAGACGGTGAATCCCGCTCCGCCGCAATAGGTACACTTGATTTTTCCCTTGCCGTGGCAGTGAATGCAGTTTTTGTCTCCGACAGCGGCGCCCTGACTGTCTGAGTCGGTAACGGGCTCGGGCTGACTGTTTCCGCCGCTCAATTCGGCGGCGCATATTCCCTCGAGACGATATAAAGCGGAGCCGTTTTTCATCGTCTCTTTTGCAAAATATCAATATTTGTTTTCAACATTTATTGACAAACTTTTGTTAAAATTATATTCTGTATTTGCAGTTACAGACGAGCCGCGCGGACTCGGTTTCGACCGCTTTTCTGCCTTTCGGACAGCGCTCGCCCGTACCTGTAAAAACATTGACACGGATTTGAAAAAGGAGACAAAATGATGAAAAAACTGACAGCCGCATTCCTTGCGCTTCTGATTTTCGCGGAAACCATGGGTGTCGCGTTCCAAACCTTCTCGATCGACGACCTTTTGGGCGTGTTTTCCGTCTGCGCGTCCGCCCTCGGCTCAGGCGAAACAGCCGCAGACCCGGCGCTCACCGAATTCGACCGCGAACTCGGCGCGCTTTTGGAAGACTACCCGGTCGATAACGCATATTCGAAAATAACGGTCGATATCGAGCGAAACACGATACAAAAAGACGACGAAGCCGCGGTACCGCTGAGCGAGTACGACGCGGACTATTCTGCCGTGAATTCGAATGAACCCGTACTCCCGGCGGTGGCGGTGCTTTCGCAGGACGGCGTCGAGGCGAAACTCGACGAGGACAGCGGCAAGGTCACAGCCAACATAGACGGCCGCGAGGAAAGCTTCGAGTTCGCTCCCGTCGACGAAGAGATTGAGTCCCAAATCAGCTCCGGCGACGCCGAAGTCAGAACCGAAGACGGGGTACAGACAATTTCTGCCGACGGAAAGCTTGTCACGAGAGAGGCAGGCTACATGACGAGCGAACAGGCGCAGGAAAACTTCGGCTTCGAAAGCGAATACAAAGACGGAAAAATCACCGTCACAAACCCCTATCAGGCGAAAAGAATTATAGCCGAAACCAAAAGCGGAAAACGCATCGAAAACAAATACGGTGCCGTCAGGATCATAAACGACGGAGCGTATAACGTCCTGCAGTTCGACAGCGAAAAAGCCGCCAGAGAAGCATACGAACAGCTCGAAAACGACAGCGGTATCTCATATGTCTCTACCGATAATGTCGTCCGCGTAACGGCGCTGAGCGAAAGAGAGGGTGCCGACTGCATACAAAGCGACAGGTATAAGCAGTATCTCAAGAAACAGGGCAAGAACCAGCAGGTCATCGTCGCGGTAGTCGACACGGGCGTTGACACAAAGCACTCGTTCCTTCAGGGCAGACTTCTCAAAGGCGCAAACTTCAGCGGAGAAAACGCCAAGGACAACTACTCCGACAAACACGGACACGGAACCTATGTCTCGGGAATTGTTGTCGACAACACCCCGGCGAATGTAAAAATATTGCCTGTCAAGTCTATGAAGTCGGACGGCACCGGCACGAAATTGAATATAAAACAGGGCATTGACTATGCCGTTTCTCGCGGAGCGAATGTTATAAACCTCAGCTTAGGCGGAATGTGCGACGGAGTATGCGAAATGGACAAGGCCGTAAAAGCGGCGATAGCCAAGGGCGTCACCGTCGTCGTGGCGGCAGGTAACGACAGCTCCGACACAAAAGAGTTCTGTCCCGCAAAAATTGAAGAATGTGTGACAGTCGCCGCAAGTTCAAAGGATACCATGCGTACAGCCCCATTTTCCAACTACGGCAAGGCGGTCGATGTTGCCGCTCCAGGAGAGGGTATATTAAGCTGTAAGACAGGCGGTGGATATGTCGCGTACGACGGAACCTCTATGGCTACACCGTTTGTCGCAGCGGCGGCAGCGATGCTGCTGACGGATAACATCAAGCTTTCTCCGGCTCAGGTACACAGCAAGCTGCGCAGCTCCTGCAGCGATATTTATACTAAGGGGTGGGACAGGTACTCCGGCTGCGGTATGCTCGACCTCGGCATCCTCCTTGGAGATAAGGATATATACAGCGACTACTTGCGTTTAGAAAACGATGAAGTAAACATGAAATACTTCAGCAAAGCCGCTACGGTTTTGCGTAATCCGGTGCTTTCGGTTATAACCAACGATAAGCGTCGTGTAACGGACGGCGTTTTGACCATTTCGAATACCGCACCCGATGTCGCGGTATACGACGGAAAATATATCACCGCGAAAAAAGCAGGAAAGACAAAGATAACCGTCAGATACCGTAATTTGGGGCCGTTCAGTTTCAATATCAATGTAACCAAGAAAGAAGTATGGATAGACTATGCGGCGCAAAGCTATGAGGGCGGCGACGGAAGCAAGAAAAATCCCTATCTGATAAAAACCGCCGCTCAGCTCGCCAAGTTTGCAAAAGATGTCAGACAAAAACACTCAGCTAACAAAAAAAGCTATAAACTCATCGCCGACATAGATCTCAAAGGCAAAGACTGGATAACGGCTGCATACACTCCGCCGTACACGCAAAATACATTAATAATTGACTTTGACGGTGACTACAATTTCGCAGGAGTGTTTGACGGAAACAACCATAAGATCAAAAACATGACTGTCTTTTCTGAGATCCGCGACCTCGCATGGAAAGAAGACAGAGTAATAAACGGCGAATGGTACACCGAAAACGGTGGATTTATAGGCGATATTCAAAAAGGAGCCATAAAAAATCTCGGTATCGAAAATGCGTACTGTACAAATTTAGATAGTGGAATATTGTGCAAATATATTTTACAGGAAAGCAAGGTTGAAAATTGCTATACTACCGGTTTCAGCGCCGGTAGCGGCATAGCGCGCTATATCAGTAATTATAATGTAAAGATCAAAAACTGTTTCTCATCGGCTGAAGTTGTCAGAAACGGTATAGCCGATATGGTGTATTCAAGTATGTCCGACGGTAATGTCGTCGTGTCAAACACATATTTTTGCGGAAAAATAATCGGTTCCTCTAAGTCCGACAGAAGCGCAAATGAGTTGGGAAATCTTTTTGGCTATATTGAAAGTAATCCCGGATATAATCATACGAAGATATATAACTGTTTCACAGCGGTGAGTGACAAATTCAGAAACAGTTTTGCAAATAAAAATATTGAGTCAAGCATATATAACTGCTACAAAGTAGGTTCGGAAAAAGCGATAGGCAGCACCACAGGCAAAACTAAGAATGACATAAAGACAAAAAGCGTATCATTTTTTAAGGATAAAAAGAACTATACCGATTCTTCAAATTGGAATTCAGAATATAAATGGAATTTCAAAAACACTTGGGCGATTGACCCAAAGGTGAACAACGGATTCCCATATCTCAAAAAGATGAAACCCGGCAAGGCAACAAGTCCGTATACGGGAACATGGCTTGACAACGCCGCCTCTTCTTTCGCAGGAGGCAACGGAACGAAGGATTCACCGTATCTTATTTCCAACGCGAACCAGCTCGCAAGGCTCGCAAAACTATACCGTTTCGGCGGA
>USMJ01000060.1 GCA_900555805.1 uncultured Oscillospiraceae bacterium
ACTGTGTCTATTTCAATAGGTTAAAAGTTTTTGGGGAAGGGTGCGGGGAACCGCTTTTGTCAAAAAGGGGTTCCCCGCCAAACCACCGTTCCTTTAGAGAGCGCGAGAGGGGATTTTTTCAAAAAATCCCCTCTCGCAATAATATTCGTATGTCTTTTTCGTATGTCTTTGCCCCTTATTGGGTTATCTCGTCAACGATGTCGTACAGCTTCGCAAATTCAGCGTGCTTCTGCTCGCAGCGAGCCTTCATCTCAGCGACCTGAGCCTCAGTGAAGCGATTGAGATCGCCGTCCTTCAGCTTGCCCTTGTACATTCTGTCCATGATGAGAGCGAACTGAATGTCCATCGATACGATCTTGCTGTCGCGCTCGCAGATAACGAGATCGCTCTTGCCCTCAAAGAGAGCCTCAACCGCAGCATCACCCATCTTAGCCGCAAGCAGCCTGTCGCGCAGAGTCGGCGCGCCGCCGCGAACAACGTGAGCAAGACGTGCAAACTTTGTCTCAACACCGGTGCGCTCCTGAATGCGCTTTGCAAGTCCCTCGGAGAAGTTCTCAACACCCTCGGCAACCATAACAAGGAAGCTGCGCTGACCGGCAGCTCTCATGCGGATGATCTTCTGCATCATCGCCTCCTCGTCAAACGGAGCCTCAAGAATAACGGTCGCAACAGCACCGCACGCAATTCCGGTCTGGATCGCAATGTCGCCTGCCGCTCTGCCCATGACCTCGATCACGTTGCAGCGCGCGTGGGATTCGCAAGTGTCGCGCAGCCTGTCAGCCATCTGAATTACAGTGTTCATCGCAGTGTCGAAACCGATCGACGCGTCAGTGGACGTGATGTCGTTGTCGATCGTGCCGGGAATGCCGATCGTCGGAATTCCGCGGATCGAAAGGTCGGTCGCTCCTCTGAACGTGCCGTCGCCGCCGATGGCAACGATTCCGTCAATGCCGTTCTTTTCGCAGTTTGCGAGAGCCTTTGCCATGCCCTCCTCGGTCTTGAACTCAAGGCATCTGTCCGAGTAAAGGATCGTGCCGCCGAGGGGCGCGATGTTCGCAACATCCTTCGGGGAGAGGATCTTCATGTCGTCCTCAAGAAGTCCCGAGTAGCCGCGCATGAGACCGTATACCTCAACGTTGCGGCGGATAGCACTGTTGACGACCGCGCGAACGCACGCGTTCATTCCGGGAGCGTCGCCGCCGGAGGTAAGAACCGCGATTTTTCTGAATTTTGCAGACATAATAATGTCCTCCCTTATGTTATACTTAGCTTTTTTGAGTTGTCAGCCGGGAATGGTTCCGGTGATGAATGACGGACCGTAGCCCCGGTAAACGCCGTAGCGCGGGAGCGCCATGAGATTGTCGGACGAGACGTGCGCCGGCGATTTCGTCGTGTACGCGAAATCGAACATCTCGGACGCCACGGCGAGAACGGTGTCGTTGAAGCCGCCCGCCGGGTAGGCAATCGAGCGAACGTCGTATCCGAGAATGGCGTTGAGAATATCCTTCGACGTCTGAAGATCGTTTCGCACCTGCTCCTCGGTCATGTTCGCAAGATTCTGGTGCGACTTCGTGTGGCTTCCGAAATGCACAAGCCCGGATGCCGCCATCTCGCGGATCTGATCCTCGGTCATGTATCCGTCAGTCCCGATGAGATCGGTGACAATGAATATCGTCGCAACGGCGCCCTTTTCCTTCAGGATCGGGAACATCGTTGTGTAGTTGTCCTCGTACCCGTCGTCAAACGTGAGGATCACGCTCGGACGGTCGGTCAGACGGTATTCGTCGGCGAAGATGTACGACGCACCCGCGGCGTTTATCGCATCAAGGTGAGCGGCAAACTCGCTCGGGCGGACGAACAGCCCCTCGTAGACGCTGTACGGCTCCTCCATGATGAGGTGGTACATATACACCGTCGGCAGAATGGTTCCCTCGCCGGGCTGAACAGGTGCGGGCGCGGGCGGTTCCGTCTCAGGCAAAACGGTCTCCGTGTCGGTCACGGAGTCGCGGCCGATCCCGCTGGGTTCGTTGTCGGAGGTGGTTTCGCTGCTGACGGGCGCCGAAGTATCGGCTGCGGGAGCGGTAGTATCCGTTCCTGCGGGAGCAGTTGTGCTCACCGCGTTGTCAGTTGTTGCGGCGGGCGACGGCTGATCTTTGCCGCACGCCACGGCGCTGAGCGACAGTATTGCGGCAAGCGCCGCAGAAAGAAGCTTACGTGAAAATTTCAAGACTTTTGCCTCGTGCAGATTATTTTGCGGCTGCGACGATTGCGGCAAACTTCTCGGGGACGAGAGATGCGCCGCCGATAAGGCCGCCGTCAACGTTGACCTTCTTGACGAGCTCGTCGGCGTTCTTAGCGTTCATTGAGCCACCGTACTGAACGGTAACAGCCTCTGCCGCTTCCTCACCGTATGCCTCGGCGATAGCTGCGCGGACATAGCCGTTGCCCTCGTCAGCCTGATCTGCCGTCGCGGTGACACCCGTGCCGATAGCCCAAACCGGCTCGTACGCAATAATAACATTCTTAAGCTGTTCGGCTGTGACGTTGGTCAGAGCCATCTTGGTCTGGAACTTGAGAAGGGTCTCGGTGTAGCCGAGCTCTCTCTGTTCGAGAGTCTCGCCGACGCAGATGATCGGCTTGAGACCTGCGTTGAGAGCGGCAAGAGAGCGAAGGTTGACGGTCTGATCCGTCTCGCCGAAGTAGGTTCTTCTCTCGCTGTGGCCGACAACAACATATTCAACGCCGCACTCTTTGAGCATCTCGGCTGAAACTTCGCCGGTGTATGCGCCCGATGCCTTGAAGTGAACATTTTCTGCGCCGATCTTGATGTTTGAGCCTTTAGCTGCTTCAACAGCTGCGGCGATGTCAACGAACGGAACGCAAAGAACGACTTCGCAGTCAGCACCTGCGACGAGGGGCTTCATAGCGTTGATGAGAGCCGTCGTTTCCGACGGAGTTTTATTCATTTTCCAGTTACCTGCGATAACTGCCTTACGAACTGACTTTTTCATGATAATACTTCCTTTTCAGATTTATTTTTAATATCAGTCTTTGTCATTGAGAGCTACAACGCCCGGAAGATCCTTGCCTTCGAGGAACTCAAGCGAAGCGCCGCCGCCTGTTGAGATGTGGCTCATCTTGTCGGCGAAGCCGAGCTTCTGAATAGCTGCCGCAGAGTCGCCGCCGCCGATGATGGAGATAGCGTTGCTGTTTGCGATAGCTGTTGCTACGCCGATAGTGCCGTTAGCGAAGTGTTCCCACTCGGAAACGCCCATGGGGCCGTTCCAGATAACCGTGCCTGCGTCCTTGACAGCGTCAGCGAACATTTCTGTTGTCTTGGGACCTATATCAAGACCCATCCAGCCGTCGGGAATATCGTCGGAGTTGACGGTCTTGTATTCGGTGTCTTCTTTATATTCCTTGCCGACAACGTTATCAATGGGGATAAGGAAGTTGACGCCTTTTTCCTTAGCACTTTCCATCATCTGCTTAGCGAGGTCGATCTTGTCGTTCTCACAGATTGAAGTGCCTACGGTGTGACCGAGAGCCGCGAAGAAGGTGTAAGCCATACCGCCGCCGACGATAAGCGTGTCAACCTTGTTGAGAAGGTTCGTGATAACTCCGATCTTGTCCGAAACCTTTGCGCCGCCGAGAATAGCAACGAGTGGTCTCTTCGGATTTTCAAGAGCGCCGCCGATATAGGTCAGCTCTTTCTGAATGAGGAAGCCGCAGACAGCGGGGAGATAATCGGCAACGCCTGTTGTCGATGAGTGAGCTCTGTGAGCCGAACCGAAAGCGTCGTTGACATAGATCTCTGCGAGAGAAGCGAGAGCCTTCGAAAATTCGGGGTCGTTCTTTGTCTCTTCCGCGTGGAAACGGACGTTTTCAAGAAGCATTACTTCGCCGTCCTTGAGAGAAGCGGCGAGCTCTTTTGCGCTGTCACCGACAACGTCCTTAGCCATCTTGACTTCCTGACCGAGGAGCTCGGAGAGGCGAGCGGCGACGGGAGCGAGAGAGAATTCGGGGTTGAATTCGCCCTTGGGTCTGCCGAGATGCGAGCAGAGGATGACTTTTGCGCCATGCTCTATAAGATATTTGATAGTGGGAAGTGAAGCAACAATTCTCTTGTCGCTTGTGATAACTCCGTTTTCCATTTTGACATTGAAGTCGCAGCGGACGAGAACTCTCTTGCCCTTAACGTCAATGTCTTCAACTGATTTTTTGTTTAAAACGTTCATGGTAATTTCCTTTCCTATTAGTTTTATAATTTTCCACCACCCTATATTCTATATCAAAGCACTGTGTTTTTCAAGTGTCAAAAGGTATAAACATAGGAAAATTTAGTTTATTTTTTGTCGAACTTATATAATTTTTGACCGATATAATATAATGTATGCGTTGAAGTATGATTTTCGGGCAGATTTGTATACGCAATTCGGAGTTGGTGGAGAAATTTCGCCGGCGCGGTAGCGAAGCGAGTGCCGGCGAAAGGGCGGCTGTGAGTGTATCGCGGCGCCGTCAGGCGTTGGGATGCGCGAACAGTCGCCGCGGGTGCAGTGAGCCGTTGATGATCGCTAAAGGTCGGTGAGATCGAATTTTTGACTTGCTTTATGCTAAGCCGAATTATAATCAGGAAAATTGCCATGCAGTACAGCGATATAGAACAAACCTGAAGCTGTTTGCAAACTTCTGTGCGCCGTTCCGCACCCCGGCGAGGGCTGCACAAATGCGCAGCCCTCGCCTCCATCAGCCTCCGAACCCTCAATTTAGATCCGACCCGACAGTAGCGGAGAGCTTACTCGGGCACCCCCGATGTCTGACGGCATCGGGGATACCCTCGCAAGCTCCTACGGCGGCACTGAACCGCGCCGCCTTCACCGAAAATCAAACCAGAAACAAAAAGCCTCGCACCGTTTCGGTACGAGGCTTTCGATTGTCTTTTAGTGCTCGTCGTTGAACTTTCTGAAGAAGTCAATGATCTGCTGAATAAGATTCTTGATGTAGTTAACGATCTCGGTGATAACGCCGTTTTCCATGTTGAGTTCCTCCCTTTCGTTTCGTTACCTATATGATATCAACAATTGTTACCATATTTGTTACTTAATTATGAACAAAACTTGAAATCTGCAAAAAAATGTTCAATTTTTGTCGATAGCGCTCACAGCCGTCAAAACGGTTGACACGGCGTTCTGTTTGCTATACAATATATATAATATATGCCGCGGTTGTCGAAGAGCCGATCTTGTTTTCGGTACGCGTTTCGGTTTATGCTGCACGAAAGTTTTGCGCCGCGAGGCGGATATGTCAATAGATTTAAATTTTCGGCGGCAGTTTTAGGCTTAGGCAGAATATGAAGAAAATATCTCTCGGAGGAAATCAAAACATGGAAAATTCAGTATCCAAACAGTCTTATCAGAGACTGTCCAAGCGCAACCTTTGGACCTTTTCATTAGGCTGCGTCGGCAGAGACATGATCTGCACCGGATTATTCAACGGTCAGCTGTTAAACTATGTGTACTTCACAAAACAGTTGACCGCTTCACAGCTCGGTGTCCTGACTCTGCTCATGACCTTAGCCAAAGTGTTTGACGCCTTTAATGACCCCGTTATGGGCAACATCATCGATGCGACCCACACAAAATGGGGAAAGTTCAAGCCGTGGATATGCATCGGTATGATCGGCACCTCGATAGTCGTCGCGGCGTCATTTTCAAATACGCTCCAGGGCTGGGCATACGTCACATTCTTCGGCATAATGTATTTCATGTACAGCATAGTTTTCACGATGAACGACATAGCCTATTGGGGCATGATTCCGTCGCTGGCGAAAGAACCCAACGACAGAAACCGACTTTCATCGCTGACAGCCCTTTGCGCTAACCTCGGCGCAGGCGCATGCGGCATCCTCGTCCCGATACTTACAACGGGATCGCTCGCTTTGAACGGCTCGGCGGTCTATGCGTACAGAATAATGAGCATAATCTTCGTTTCGCTGTTCATCATAATCCAGTCCGTCACGCTCGTCGGCGTCAAGGAAGAGCCCGAACAGAAGCTCTCCACGGGCAACAGAGTCAGCCTGAAGCAGGTCGTCAATGTTTTCAAGCGAAACGACCAGCTAAGATGGATATGCCTTGTTTTCCTTTTGATCCAGCTTGTCCCGGGCGCTCTGCTGACAATGTTCATCTACTTCGCGTTCGGCTATAACGGAACGCTTCTGACGCTGTTCTATGTCTTCAGCAGTATTGCGACAGTAGCGATAAACATGTTCTATCCGTCGCTCAACAGGAAGTTTTCAAGGAAACAGATGCTCTTCATAGGACTTATGTCTCAGATAATCGGCAATGTCCTAATGTTCATAATCTTCTGCGTTGTCCCGAATGATACACTTTCGTTCGTTATTCCGTTCTTCAACGCTCAGGTCACGCTTAAATTTATACTTATGGCGGCGGCGTATTTCTTCGTCGGCTTCGCATCGACGACATACTATATGGTTCTTGTCGTCTGTATAGCGAATACGACAGAGTATAACGAGCTTATAACAGGCGAGAGAAACGAGGGCGTCATCTTCGCCACGAGAGCGTTCCTTGTCAAGCTCGGAAACGCCATAACAACGCTGTTTGTCATGCTGTTCTATATAGTTATCGGAATAAGAGACACGACCGACAAGATCGCCAGTCTCGAACAGGCGGCGAACATGGGAACGATAACAGGCGACGCGAAATTGTCTCAGATAACACAGATCATATCGCAGGTCCCGAATTCAAAGACGCTCGCCCTGCTGCTCGCCATAACGGTCACGCCGATAGTTTGCTACTTACTGAGCTATACCGTTTTCAGAAAGAAGTTCAAGATCAGCGAGGAATACTACGACGAAATCACCGCTCAGCTTGAAGCTAAGAGCGAATAATAAGATACAAACAAAACCGCTCACACCGTTTCAGGTGTGAGCGGTTTTTAAAGTCAGCTCCGAATCAAAAATAAAACAATCCTGCAAGACTCTTCCGAGCCTTACAGGATGTTCTGGTGCGGATAACAGGAGTTGAACCTGCACCG
>USMJ01000061.1 GCA_900555805.1 uncultured Oscillospiraceae bacterium
TGCGCCTTTTCTTGACTGGAGCGTATCGTCGAAATCGAAGAATACGGCTCTGACATTTTTCTTTTCCATTTTACCAAGCTCTCCTGTTCTTTTGCAGTCTGTTTTTATCTGTTCCTTAAGCTCGTCGAGCGAGCCGAATTTCTTTTCGCTTCTGATATACTGCTCCAAAGCGACATGGATGTGTTTTCCGTAAAGGTCGCCTTTAAATCCGATTATATATGTCTCGCTGCGAAGTCGGGTTCCGTTGAGAGTCGGACGTACCCCGACATTTGTGACGGACGGATAGATCTTATCGCCGACATGGGTCTTCGACGCATATACGCCGTGAAGAGGTACGATGAAGTTTTCGTCGAAATGCTGGTTTATCGTCGGCGCGCCGAGCTTTCTGCCGATTCTGTCGCCTCCGACGACCTCGAAATCATAGCCGAAACTTTCGCCGAGCATCGCGTTGGCGTCTCTCATGTTGCCCTCGGATATCAGTCGGCGGATTCGGCTTGACGAGATCGCCTCACCCTTGTAGTCGACATGTGGGGCGACAAAAACGTCGATCCCGAACCGCGAGCATATCTCGCCGAGAGTCTGAGCGTTTCCGCTGCCGCCCTTTCCGAAGCGATAGTTGAATCCGCAGCAGGCGGCCTTCGCGCCGAGCTTACCGACAAGGATATCCCTGACGAAATCCTCGCAGCTCATATTCATGATCTCGCCGAAGCTCACCGTGTAAACTTCCGCTCCGAGCTCGTTTATTTTCTTAATTTTATTCTCTTTTGTCATCAGGCTCTTCGGAACTTCATATCCGAGCGCTTTGAACGGATGCTCGTCAAAAAGCAGAACAACCGCCTTTAAATTTCTCTTTTTCGCTTCTTCGACCGCCGTGCCGATCACCTTTTTGTGACCTCTGTGCAGGCCGTCAAAGCTGCCCAGCGCAACGACTGAGCCGATACTATCCGTCATTTTGCCGAGTCCCCCATATACACTCTCTTCACATCAAGCTGTGCTCCGTCCGGGCTGACTTCGCCTATTCCGACGAAATCTCCCGACGGTGAATATACTTTATAGTACGCGCCGACTTTGAGCGGCGTTGTAATTCTGTCCGTTCCGAGGAAGCCCCCGTTATGGAACCTGACCGCCTGTTTCTCGCTGACGGTCACGCTGTCATATTTAAGCGCGTCCTCAACGCTTATAAGTACTTCTTCTATTCTTCCCTGCTTTGCGAGTTCCTTTATTTCGTCCTCGGTCACGCAGTCTTTTTCCGTGAAGCCGAGAGCTTTTGTTCTTCGAAGCTCCGTCAGTGTCGCTCCGCAGCCGAGCTTTTCGCCTATATCATTTGAAAGGCTTCTGATATATGTGCCTGCCGAACACTCGACAGATATCGTGAACTCCTGATTATCTCTGTCAAATCGCAGGCATTCGAGCGAATAGACGGTCACATCGCGCTCCTCGCGCTCAATCTCAATACCCTTTCGCGCAAGCTCATAAAGCCGCACGCCGTCTTTCTTTATCGCCGAATACATCGGCGGAAGCTGTTTTATCTCGCCCCTGAAGCTTTCCAGCGCGGAGAGAAGTTCCTCCTCGCTGACATTCGGCTCGTACCGCGACAAAATATTTCCCGTTATATCGAGAGTATCCGTCGTTATCCCAAGCTTGATCTTCGCCTCATACGCCTTATCGTGGGTGTCGAACAGCTCGATAAACCTCGTCGCACCGCCGAAAGCAACAGGTAAAACGCCTGTTGCCATCGGGTCGAGCGTTCCCGTGTGGCCGGCTTTTTTCTCATGCGTCAGCCGCTTGAGGATTCCGACCGCCGAAAACGACGTTATATTTTTAGGTTTGTCAAAGCAAATGAACCCCGTCATATGATTACCTTTTCGATTGCTTTTATTATTTCCGCCTCTGCTTTTTCAAGCGAGCCGCTTATCTGACAGCCCGCCGCTCTGGCGTGGCCGCCGCCTCCGAGCGTCTTGCATATAGCCGCCGCGTCGTAAGGTTCATGCGTTCTGAGCGATATTTTATATTCGCCCTCCGATTTTTCTTTTATCGTCACGCCTATCTTCACGCCCTCGACCTGTCTCGGAATGCTCGATATCGCGTCGGCATAGCTTTCGTCCGCTCCGCTCTTTTTATACATATCCGAAGTCAGCTTGATTATCGCCACCTTGTCGTTAAAGCAGAGCTTCATGCCGTCAAGGCAAAGCTTTTCAAGTGCGAAGTATGCCTTGCTTTTCGTCTCGAACATCAGCGTGTTGACGAACGAATGCCTTGCGCCGAGCGTGATAAGCTCTGCGGCGATAGTGTGAGTTTCGGCTGTGACATTCGAATATCGGAAACAGCCCGTGTCGGTCGAAATGCCGGTATAAAGGCAGGTCGCCGTATCCTCGTCTATCTGAACGCCCATGAGCTTTATCAGCTTACAGACGATCTCGCACGCCGCAGCGGCCTTGCTGTCGACAAAGGTTTCTTCGGCATACATAAGGTTCGAGCCGTGGTGGTCGACGCAAAGGTTGACCCTGCCCGAAAATTTTTCTTCAAGCGAGCCGAGAAGCTTCGGGTCGGCGACATCGACCGCCAGAACGAACGCCGTTTCTTCGTCGACGGCGTCGTTTTCGCAAGCCATATATCCGAACTTATCGGGTATTTTATCTGAGTTCAAAAGCGCAGCCTTTATCCCGAGCTTTTTGAGCGCGCGCATCATCGCGTATCCGCAGCCGAGCGTGTCGCCGTCTGGATTCGCGTGGGTGAGGATTATCACCTGCGACTGCTTTTTAAGCGTCCGAGCCGCTTCTGACAGTTCAATCATCGGTTTTCTCACCCTTCGATTCTTCGAGCTTTCTGAAAAGGTTGATGCCCTTTTCAACGGAGTCGTCCGCTATGAATTTTATCTCGGGCGTTTTTCTCAGTCTGAGTCTTGTTCCGAGCTCATGTCTGATAAGTCCCGTTGCGCTGACGAGGCCCTTGACGGCTTCCTTCGCCGTTTCGATGCCCTCCAATGCGCTGACATATACTTTTGCGTACGACACGTCACTGCTGACCTCAACTCTGACAACGGTCAGCATTTTATCCTTGACTCTCGGATCCTTAAGCTCTCTGACTATCGCTATTATCTCTCTGCGGATATCTTCCGCCACACGATCCGTTCTGTATCCTGCCATTACCGCACGCCTCCTTCTTTTAGGATCAATCTCTGTATTCTTCCATCATGAAGGCTTCAAATATGTCGCCCTCTTTGATATCGTTGAACTTCGTCAGGCCGATACCGCATTCGTATCCGCTCTGAACTTCCTTGACGTCGTCCTTGAAACGGCGAAGCGAGGATATTTCGTCCTCTGTTATAACTATACCGTCGCGGACAACTCTTATCTTTGCGTTTCTTGTGACCTTGCCCTCGAGGACGTAGCTGCCTGCGATCTTACCGACCGACGAGAGATTGAGGACGCTTCTGACCTCGATTCTGCCGAGAGCTATCTCTCTGAACTTCGGCGCGAGCATACCCTTCATAGCGGCTTCTATTTCCTCGATACAGTCATATATAACTCGGTACATACGCATATCTACGCCGTCGCGCTCCGCGTTCGCCTGAGCAACCGGGTCGGGGCGTACGTTAAAGCCGACGATTATAGCGTTCGACGCGTCGGCGAGCATAACGTCCGACTCATTGATAGCTCCGACGCCGCCGTGGATGACCTTGACTCTGACTTCGTCGTTGGAGATCTTCTCAAGATTCTGCTTGACCGCCTCAACGGAGCCCTGAACGTCCGCCTTGACGATTATCTTCAGCTCTTTCATCTCGCCCTCCTGCATTGAGGAGAAGAGATTTTCGAGCGTAACCTTCTGATATGAGTTGAACTGCTCCTGCTTTGCCTGATGCTTTCTCTGTTCGACAAGCTCACGGGCAAGTCTCTCGTCGCTGACGACATTGAATGCGTCGCCCGCGTTCGGCGTTTCGGCGAGACCCATTATCTCAACGGGAACGGACGGGCCTGCGGAATTGACCTTCTGACCTCTGTCGTTCGTCATAACACGAACTCTGCCGACCGAGGTGCCGGCGACAATTATATCGCTTGACCTGAGCGTACCGTTCTGAACAAGGAGTGTCGCTATCGGACCTCTGCTCTTATCAAGTCTCGCTTCGATGACAACGCCCTTACCGGGTCTGTTCGGGTTAGCCTTAAGCTCGGCAACCTCTGCGACGAGAAGTATGGATTCGAGCAGGTTATCTATGCCCATATGTGTCTTAGCTGAGACAGGAACACAGATAGTGTCGCCGCCCCACTCCTCGGGAACGAGACCGTATTCGGTCAGCTGCTGCATAACTCTGTCGGGGTTTGCGCCCGGCTTATCCATCTTGTTGATGGCGACTATGATCTGAACTTCGGCGGCCTTGGCGTGGTTGATAGCTTCGACCGTCTGCGGCATGATACCGTCGTCGGCGGCGACAACGAGGACGGCTATATCCGTCGCCATAGCGCCTCTGGCTCTCATCGCTGTGAAAGCGGCGTGACCCGGGGTGTCAAGGAAGGTGATCTTCTTACCGTTACAGTTGACCCTGTAAGCGCCGATATGCTGTGTGATACCGCCTGCTTCCGTTGCGGTGACCTCTGTATTTCTGATAGCGTCGAGAATTGATGTCTTGCCGTGGTCGACGTGACCCATAACGACAACGACGGGGTCTCTCGGCTTGAGATCTTCCGCTTTGTCTTCGCTGTCGTCGATGATTCTGTCTTCGATCGTGACGACAACTTCTTTCTCGACCTTTGCGCCGAGTTCCGTGGCGACTATTTCGGCTGTGTCATAGTCTATGACCTCATTGACCGTCGCCATAACGCCGTAGGCAAAGAGCTTCTTGATAACCTCGGCGGCTGTCATCTTAAGCTGTGAGGCGAGCTCGCCGACCGTTATCTCATCGCCGACCTTGACGACGATCTGGGGTCTCTTGGCTCTCTCCTCGGCGATTCTCTTAAGTCTCTCGGCCTCGGTCTCTCTCTTGCCTCTCTTTTTATTATACTGCTGGCTTTTCTGCTTGAGCTTCTGCTTGTTGGGGCCCATTTCCTTGCCCCTTGTGCTCGTCGAAGCCATTTCGTCATATTTTTCGTTGTATTTGTCGAGGTTGACATTGAAAGCTCTCGTGTCAACTCGTCTTGCTTCGCCCTTGGTTCTCGCCTGGATCTTGTGATCGTCCTTGGCCTTGGGCTGCTGCTTTTCGTTGGGCTTTGCCTCGGCAGGTTTCTTCTCCGCCGGCTTTCTCTCAGCTTTCGCCTTGGGCTTCTGTTCCGGCTTTTTCTCCGCCGCGGATTTCTTTTCTTCGGCTTTCGGCTCGGGCTTCTTCTCCTCGGGCTTTTTCTCTTCGACCTTCTCTGGTTCGGGCTTGGGTTCTTCCTTCTTAGCTCCTGCGGCGAAGTATTTGTCGAACGAGTCAACCGAATTTTTGGCTGTGATGACCTCGAAAAGAACGTCCAGCTCGTTGGGGTCAAGAGCCGTCATCGACTTCTTCGCTTCAAAGCCGTTTTGGGTGAGTATTTCGACTACCTCTTTGCTGTTTATGTCAAAGTCCTTGGCTAATTCGTGTACCTTATATTTATCTCTCGGCATAGTTTTTCCTCCTTATGTTAGGCGTTGCCGCCGTCTTGTGAAAGCCGTTCGAGCCTTTGCGCGAAGCCTGCGTCGTTCACCGTGATAACTCCGGCCTTCGACCCTACGGCATGACCTAATTCAAACATGGTGCAATCTGTGACAATAACGGGTACGCTTCGGTCTTCTGCTTCGGCGAGACCCGAGAACTCGGATTTGAGTCTGTCGGAAGTGTCCGATGACATTATGCAAAGTTTCGCTTTTCCCGAAACCATGGCGCCTTTGGCGGCGTCGTGACCCAAACCGAGCTTGCCTCCCCTTCTTGCCATACCCAAAAGGGACAGAAATTTATCATTCATCGTCTTTCAGCTCCTGTTCCATTCGGTCATAAACCTCGTCGGGTATAACGCAGTCAAGCGAGCGTTCTATCCGCCTCGCCTTTCTTGCCGCTTTAAGGCAGTCGGCTTTTTTGCAGACATACGCGCCCCTGCCGGACTTTTTGCCGGTCAGGTCGAGCGAGATCTCGTACTGATCGTCGTCCGCGTCCTTTATCTTGGACTTAACGACTCGGACAAGCTCGTTCTTATTGAACATTTCGCCGCAGCCTAAGCATTTTCTCTGCGGTATCTTTTTTTGCTTCACCGTTATCACCCTCTCCGAAGCTTTTTCTTATGTTATCGGGTCAGATCTGCGACTCCGATTTTATATCTATCTTCCAGCCCGTGAGCTTCGCCGCAAGTCTGACATTCTGACCCTTGTTTCCGATAGCGAGCGAAAGCTGATTGTCGGGAACAACCGCCGTGCAGGTCTTGGCGCCCTCGGGATCGACCGTTACGCTTATGACTGTCGCCGGAGCGAGAGCTCCCGCGATATATTCGGCCGGATCGTCGCTGTATTTGACAACGTCTATCTTCTCGCCGCAAAGAGCGTCGACGACGTTGGCAACTCGCGAACCTCTCGGACCTATGCATGAACCGACGGCGTCAACATTTTCGTCGTTTGACTTGACGGCTATCTTCGTTCTTGAACCGGCTTCTCTCGAAACCGAAACTATCTCTATCGTTCCGTCATATATCTCGGGAACCTCCGTTTCAAACAGTCTCTTGACAAGACCCGGATGTCTTCTCGAAATGCTGGCGTATGACGTTCCGTTGTCGGTCGCAACGCTCGCGACATAGACCTTGATAAGCTGATCCGCCTTGAGATCGTCGTTCGGGAGCTGATCCGCCTTGGGGAGATAGCCCTGCGCTCTGCCGATCTCTATTCTTGCGTCGCCCGTGTTCATGTCGACGGAAATGACCTTGGCTGTGACGACCTCGTGATGTCTTGAAGCGAACTCCTTGTTGGCGAGTTCTCTTTCGGCTTCTCTTATGCCCTGTCTGATAACCGACTTAGCG
>USMJ01000062.1 GCA_900555805.1 uncultured Oscillospiraceae bacterium
GTGGTTGCTACGAGGAAAAGGGCGTAACGAACATATCGTTTGATAATACTACAGTACGGAAAACAAGCAGAAATTGTGTCTCATTTAGCACAGTTTCTGCTTGTTTCATTAAACTTTAGTATTCGTCCGCCTCACGCTGTCTTTCCGACAACGAAGCAGAGCCAACCGCCTTGCTCATACCTCTCGCGTACCTCAAAACCGTATTCTTTGAAAGCGGCAAGGACGTCGTTTTCTCTTGTGTCTATGATTCCCGAAGTGATGAAAACGCTGTCGGGATTCATGAATTTTCCTGCGTCCTTGCAGAAAAGTATGATAATATCGGCGACAATGTTCGCCACGACAACATCATATTTTCCGCTGACCTTGTCGACGAGATTGCCCTCATATACCGTGAATTTCGGCTCGTCAAAGCCGTTGAGAGAGCCGTTTTCTCTGGCGGTCTTGACGGCGAGCGGGTCAATGTCGACGCCGACCGCTTTCTCCGCGCCGAGCAAAAGCGAAGCGATGGAAAGTATGCCGCTGCCGCAGCCTATGTCGAGGACGGTTTTTCCCTCGGCGACATGTTTTTCGAGCGTTTCAAGGCAGAGCCTCGTCGTGTCGTGGGAGCCTGTTCCGAAAGCGAGACCCGGCTCTATTTTCAGCATTTTTCTGTCGCCGCTCTCGGCTTCGTCTCGCCAAAGCGGCTGAATGAGAAGCTTTTCGCCGACGGGCATCGGGTGAAAATACTGCTTCCAGTTGTTCTCCCAGTCCTCGTTGCGGCAGGCTATGAGGTCTATCTCATTCGGGATTCCCTCCGCGCTGTATCTTTCGCTGAGAAACGCCGCCGCTTCGGCAGGGCTTTCCTCGGGCGAAATGTAGACGTGGACTATCGCCTTGCTCCTGTCTTTTTTGAGAAGCTCCTCTTCTATCAGGTCGATGTGGGCGATCTCCCACGCCTGCTGTTCGAGGTCGGTGTAGTCCTCGATATATATGCCGTATGGCACGACCATTGAGGCTATGTCTCCGGCTTTTTCGACATTTTCGGAGTCGATAGTGATTCTGACTTCGGTCCATTCGCTCATATTTTTTCCTCCTTGATTTCAAGTATAGCCGCCGACAGCGCAGGGATATATACGCCTGTTTCGCCCATTTCTCCGTCGAAGTACACGCAGGCTTTCTGCCACTTACGACTGAGTTCATAGGTTATGGCGTGTTCGTTTCTGTTGGCGATAACCATGATCTCTTTTTCGTCTTTTTTTCTGATATAAGCTATACACGAATCCTTTTCGCTGACAGGTACAAACGAACCGTCTGCGAAGAGGTCATGCTGTCTTCGGAACTTGCCGAGTTCTTGATATCGGCTTATAAGTTCGGCGTTCTCTCTTCCCCAAGGGTAGCATTTTCTGTTGAACGGGTCTTTATAGCCCTGCACACCTGCCTCGTCGCCGTAGTAAAGCGACGGAACGCCCGGGAGAGTATACTGGATTATGCTCGCAAGTTTCAGAAGCTTAACGCCCCTTGCGTATTCTTCGTCCGAGAGATATCTCCCCGACTGCCACGGTCTGCCTCTGTTTTCGCAGCTTTCGCCCGCAAGCCTTGTTATGGCTCTCGCGGTGTCGTGAGTGCCGATATGATTCATCAGAACATTGACGACCTGCGGCGGATAGTTTTCGAGTATGGTCATTATCTTATCCGTAAAGCCCTCGGCGACGCCGTTTCTGACGAAATCTATAACCGCGTCGGCGAACGGGTAGTTCATCACGCTGTCGAGCTGGTCGCCTAAAAGATACCGTCTTCTCTCGCCGTAGCTTGACTTGTTGGACGCGTCCTCCCACACTTCGCCGAGAATGAGAGCGTCTTTGTTTTCCGCCTTGACGGCTTTCCTGAATGAATCGAGGAATTTGTCGGGAAGCTCGTCCGCGACATCGAGCCGCCAGCCTTTTATCCCGGCTTTGATCCACTTTCTCGCGATACCGTTTTCGCCCGATATGAAGTCGATGAAGCCGTCGTTCGTCTCGTCGACCTCGGGCAGGATATCTATCCCCCACCACGAATCATATTTGTCGGGGAATTCCTCAAATTTATACCAGCCGAAGTAAGGCGAGTTTTTGGACTGATAGGCGCCGACGGAATCATATCTTCCGTATTTGTTGAAATAAACGCTGTCGTCACCCGTATGGCTGAAAACGCCGTCCAAAATTACGCTGATACCGTATTTTTCCGCCTCATTACACAGCTCGGTCAGATCTTTTTCGCCGCCGAGCAGAGGATCTATCCTCGAGTAGTCAGCCGTGTCGTACCTATGATTGGAATTGGCTTCAAAAATCGGATTAAGATAAATACAGCTCACACCGAGCGAATGAAGATATCCGAGCTTTTCGCGTATGCCCTCAAGATCGCCGCCGAAATAGTCGTTGTTTTTCACCTTTCCGTTTTCGTCGGGCTTCCAGAACGGTTCGCCGTCGGGATCGGTTCGAATTATCCTGTCTTTAGGTACACCGTGCTTCGTGCTGCCCGATGAGTGAAATCTGTCGGGGAAGATCTGATAGATAATTCCGCCTTTTAGCCAGTCGGGCGTCGTGAAATCCTTGGAATAGACGGTCATCTGGAAGTCCTTGCCCATGGCGTTTATCGTCCCTATTCCGCCGCCGTAGTTCGTGATATAGTTCACGCCCCACGGGGTGTAGCACTCGAAGCGATACCAGCAAAGTCCGGGTTCGGTCGGCGTGTAGTCGAGGGTCCACCACTCCTCGTTTTCGCCCTCCATTCTAAGCCACTCGAAGCGGTTATAGAAGCCCTGTTCGAACGTTTCCCTGTCATTTCTCACAACAAGTGATACGCCCGTGCATTTCATTTCGCGGGGCAGGACGACGTTGAACGTGACCGTTTCGCCCTGTTTTATGGCTCCGAACTTTGATTTGTGAAGTGTGTTTCTTGAGTTGAACGGTATATACATTCAGGCAGTTCTTCCTTTCGTTAAGCATTCGGTGCAAATCCGAATGTACCTATGCGCTATGAGCGCAAGACACCGCAATATCGGTATAATTTCGGCGTAAATCAAATATATATTTAGTACCGCCCCGATTCGGGCGAAGCTGAATCACGCCTTATTCGGCTACGGTAAGGTGTTGCGATATGTAATCTTTGTAGCCGGAAAGGCGTAATAATTATGTTTGTCGTTTCATTAAAAAGAGACAATATCAAAAAGATAATCGTCGGCGCGCTGATAGCCGTTATAGTTATCGTCGGCGTGTATTTTCTTCTGACGGGCAGTTCCGACGGCGAAGATGACACAGCCACCAAAAACGGCATAAGCATGAAAGCCGCCGACAACAAGGACAGAATAGCTTTTCTTTCGCAGTTCGGCTGGGAGGTCACGGAGGACCCGATAGAGGTCTCGGAGGTGATAATCCCCGACGAATTCGATGAAACATACGAAAAGTATAACGAGATTCAAAAGGAACAGAATCTCGACCTCTCCGGCTATAAGGGCAAGAGGGTCAAAAAGTGGACATATGAGATAAAAAACTATCCGTCGCATGAAAACTCGGACGGGATCATAAGAGCGAACATTCTTGTCTTTGACGGCGTTGTCATAGGCGGCGACGTATGCAGCATAGAGCTTGACGGCTTCATGCATACCTTCGCTTTCCCTGATAAACAGACCGTAAAGGCAGAAGAAAGTTCGAGTAAATCTGTCCAAAGTGAGACAAATTCGGCGAGCGAAAGCAAGGTTTCAACCGCGCTGACTTCCGACCCGAGCGTCGCTCAAAGCCAAAACACCGAGGTGCCGACTAAAAATTAAGCAGTCACATACCCGTACCTTAAATCAAAATACCTGTAAGACCCAGTCCTTGTATTTTTCTAAAACATCTATATCGACCGTCACGACCATTCTCAGACCGTTTTCTGTGTATTCCTCCTCGTAAACAGCGCCGTCGCGGCGGATCATGGCTGCCACGCCGCCGCTCGAGAACGGGATAAGCAGTTCAGCTTTCCGCCTTGTCGGCGGCAGTTGGGCTGCGATCTCGTTTAACAGGGCGTCAACACCCCTGCCCTCGAGGGCGGAGATCATGACGGTTTTCCCGAAAGTCGGCAGGGCGTAAACATCGCCGATAAGGTCGCATTTATTCATGACGGAAATTATCGGCTTGCCGATACAGCCGAGTTCCTCAAGGAGCTTTCTCGTCACTTCGAGGTGTTCATTGCAGTGTTCGTCGCTTGCGTCGCAGACATTCAAAATGACTGTGGCGCTGCTCGCTTCCTCCAAGGTCGACTTGAACGCTTCGACAAGATTATGCGGCAGACGGCGGACAAGTCCGACCGTGTCTATGAGCATAACCGTTCTTCCGTCGGGCAGCTCGAGCGCCCTCGAAGTCGGGTCGAGCGTAGCGAAAAGCTTATTTTCCGCGAGAACTCCTGCGTTCGTCAGACAGTTCATGAGGGTGCTTTTTCCCGCGTTGGTATAGCCGACAATGGCGACTGTCTGAATGCCGTCTTTTTCGCGGCGCTGTCTGTGTCTGTCACGCCGCTTTTCGACCTCTTTAAGCTCCTGCTCGAGAGCCTGAATTCTTCGTCTTATGTGTCTTTTATCGCTTTCAAGCTTTGTTTCGCCCGGACCCCGCGTTCCTATTCCGCCGCCGAGTCTCGACATTTCCGTTCCCTTTCCGCCGAGTCTCGGAAGAGCGTATTTAAGCTGCGCCAATTCGACCTGGAGCTTGCCCTCGCCCGATCTCGCCCGAGCGGCGAAGATGTCGAGGATAAGCGTTGTTCTGTCGATAACTCTCGTTCCCGTCAGCGCTTCGAGATTTCTCTGCTGTGACGGGGTCAACTCGCTGTCGAATATCAGCAGATCGACTTCGTGAGAAGCGATAAAGCCGATTATTTCGCTGAGCTTTCCCCTGCCGACGAAGGTCGCCGCCTCGGGGCGCTCCTTTTTCTGTATGACCTTCGCGATGACCTGAGCCCCGGCTGTTTCGGCGAGTTCTGCAAGCTCGTCTATCGAAACCTCGGCGTCAAAGTCGCCCGTGTCGACGCTTATGAGCATAGCCTGCTCGGGAGCTGTTCTGTTTTCATAAAGCTGCATAATTACCTCCTGATTTCGCCGCTATGATAAGCGTAAACTTCTTGCGCAGAGTGAAAAAGCGTCGCCGATTTTTGGCGGCGCTTCTTTATTTGTATAGTTTGATCAGCCCTCGATGACAATAAGTTCTTTCGGGCATTCGGTCAGATTTCTGTAGCCGTCGGGCGTGATGAACGCCATGTCCTCGATTCTGACGCCGAACTTTCCGGGGATGTATATACCCGGTTCGTCGGTGATGAGATAGCCCGGTTCGAGAGTTTTCTTGCCCAGGGGTGAAACTCTCGGTTCTTCGTGAATTTCGACGCCTACGCCGTGACCGAGACCGTGGCCGAAGTATTCGCCGTAACCTGCCTCTTTTATAACGTCCCGCGCCGCCTTATCGACTTCGCTGCAGGGTACACCGGGTTTCATCGCGTCGAAGCCTGCGCTCTGAGCCTTGAGAACCGTCTTATAAACCGCGCGCATCTCGTCCGTCACATATCCGACTGCGATCGTACGGGTCATATCGCTGTGATAGCCGCCGACGACAGCGCCGTAGTCCATTGTGATAAAGTCGCCGGCTTTAATCTTTCTTTCGCCGGGTACGCCGTGCGGCATCGAAGTCTTTTCGCCGCTGACGGCTATCGTCTCGAAGGAGAGCGCCTCGGCGCCGTTTCTCAGCATGAAGTAGTCAAGCTCAAGCCCGATCTCTCTTTCGGTCATGCCGATCTTTATAAAGCCGAGCATATGCTCGAACGCTTTTTCGGCTATTCTCTGCGCTTTGACGACGAGGTCTATTTCTTCTTCATTTTTGATTATTCTGATTGAGTCGATCGCTTCGTCAAGTTCGTTATCCGTGACGAATTCAACGTCAAGGCTCGAAGCGAAACGGGCGAGATCGGCGAGTGTGAGCCTGCCGGCTTCGACGGCGAGTTTCTTTATGCCGAGCTTTTCGATGACGGGCTCGATGCTCTTTTTGATGCTCTCGAAGAGAACTATCTCGTCGCATTCCCTGCACTGGGCGTTCGCCGCCTCGATATATCTGCTGTCGGTGAGGAAAACCGACTTTTCGCCTGTTACGATCAGAAAACCGTCGGTTGACGGAAACGCCGTGAAATATCTTCTGTTCTCTTCGCTGACTATGAGAGCCGCGAAATCTTTGTTCTTAAGAAAATTTTTAAGCTTTTGTGTGTTCATGTTTACCTCTCCTATCTGACCCTGTGTTTTTCGCCCGAGCGCTTTTCAAGCTCGAGCATACGCTTTATGACGGGTCTTTCTTTGTATCTTCTGTATCTGTAAAAGAAATAAAAGACTATTTCCTTCGCCGGCGGTTCGACATAGACCGAAACGGCGCCGACCTCGTTCGCCCCTTTGACATCCGAGAAGATCTGGTCGCCGACGAACGCAATGTCGCGTACATCAACACCCAAAATCTCAGCCGCCCTGAGAAACGGCTCGGCCTTAGGCTTCTTGGCTATAGGTACGCAGGGAAGTGCGAGCGTACGGGCAATTTTCATCGCGCGTGAGCGGTTGGCGTTCGAGACGATCATGATGGGAAAGCCGCTGTCTCTGACGCGCTCGACCCACTGTCGCGATTCGCCGATGAACCGCCTTGTCGCGTCGTAGCAGATGGTGTTGTCGATGTCGATGGCGACCGCCTTGACGCCCCACGAGCGGATATCGTCAAGCGAAATGTTCTCGATTCGGTCATAGTGATACATCGGTATCAGGTTTATATCCATAATTTTACCTTTCGGAAAACAGAATAAAAAGCAGGCTTGCGCCTGCTTCTTTTCACTTACTTGTACTTGCGCTTACGAGCAGCCTCGGACTTCTTCTTTCTCTTAACAGAGGGCTTCTC
>USMJ01000063.1 GCA_900555805.1 uncultured Oscillospiraceae bacterium
GGCGCTGCACCCCGGGTTGAGCGTTCAGGATGCGGCCGAAATCATTTCGGACAACTGCGATTCTGTTCTCTTTTTGAGTGGGCGGGGCAAGAATGCCAAAGAGATCTCCGATGCGCTGGGGAAAGAGACCATCGACAGTTTCAACACCAGCGAGAACCGGGGTTCTCAAACCTCCCACGGACTGAACTATCAAAAATTAGGAAAGGCGTTGATGTCAGAGGACGAAATTGCAATCATGGACGGCGGCAAGTGTATTTTGCAGCTGCGGGGCGTGAGGCCGTTCTTCTCGGAGAAGTTCGACATCACCAAGCACCCGCACTACAAGTACCTTTGCAGACGCGGACAAAGGGCATCAAAATCCTTAAGACAATGGACATCAAGGCCCTGAAGACAAGGAGTGTAATACCATACAGGAATAATCGGAATAAAAGAAATAAACAGTATCATAACTAAAAACGAAATAATCATGGACTTACTGAAAAAAGAATTTGCCTCTAAACTCATGAAAGTTAAGGCTATCAAGTTGCAACCAGAGAATCCATTCACTTGGGCTTCTGGCTGGAAATCTCCTTTCTATTGCGACAACCGCAAGACATTGGCTTATCCAGAGCTTAGAACATTCGTTAAGCTTGAACTCGTACACGCTGTGCTCGAGAACTTTAGCGAGGCAGAGGCTGTGGCTGGTGTTGCTACTGGCGCTATCGCTCAGGGTGCATTGGTTGCCGACGCTCTCGGTCTTCCTTTCTCTTATGTACGTTCGAAACCAAAGGATCATGGTATGGCAAACCTCATCGAAGGCGAAGTGAAACCTGGTATGAAGGTTGTTGTTGTTGAAGACTTGATTTCTACTGGTGGTAGCTCATTGAAGGCTGTAGAGGCTTTGCGCCAGGCTGGTTGCGAGGTTGTTGGTATGGTAGCATCATATACCTATGGTTTCCCAATAGCAGAGAAGGCTTTCGCTGATGCTAACGTAAAGCTCATCACTCTTACCGACTATGAGCATGTAGTGGCTCAGGCTTCAGAAACTGGCTATATCGCAGAGAGCGACATCGAGGTTTTGAACGAGTGGCGTAAGGATCCTGCTAACTGGAAGAAATAAGGAATATGGCAACATTCGAAAGTTCTGTAAGACAGATTCCACATTCTCAGCAAGCAGTTTACAATATGCTCTCTGACCTCAGCAACATAGACAGAGTGAAAGACCGCATACCCGCCGACAAGCTCAACGACCTCACTTTCGATGCCGACAGCATGTCGATATCTACTCCTATGGGAGCGGTGAAGCTGAAGATTGTAGACCGCGAAGAACCAAAATGCATAAAGTTTGAGACGGAGCAGAGTCCTCTGCCATTCAATTTCTGGATTCAGATATTGCCAGTTACAGACACTACATGCAAAATGAAGCTCACCATAAAGGCTGAGCTAAACCCATTTATCAAGGGCATGGTATCAAAACCTCTGCAAGAGGGTATCGAAAAGATTGCTGATGCCCTGCAAATGATTAATTACGCTTAAACCAATGGCAAACAAACTTTGGGAAAAGAATTACGAGATAAACCACGAGATTGAAAGATTTACCGTGGGCAGAGACCGCGAGATGGATTTGTATCTTGCCAAGTATGATGTGCTCGGCTCTATGGCTCACATCACTATGCTCGAATCTATAGGCTTGCTCGAGAAAGAGGAACTAAAGCCTCTGCTCGATGAGCTAAAGAATATCTATGAGCTTTGCGAAAAGGGCGAGTTTGTGATAGAAGACGGTATAGAAGATGTACACTCGCAGGTGGAGTTGATGCTGACTCGCAAGCTTGGCGACATGGGAAAAAAGATACACTCTGGACGCTCACGCAACGACCAGGTGTTGGTAGACCTCAAGCTCTTCACACGCCATCAGCTCAAGGAGATTGCTGATGCTGTAAAGGTGCTCTTCGACGAACTTGAAAACGTTCCAGTCAAAATGATAGATTGATTCGAGCATTGTTATTTTCTCCTTTCCTCAAAGATAAGACTTGCTTTATCGTTGTGACTTTTTTGGGGGTACACACCCGGTGTGTACTTAAAACAGGTTTTATTAAAAGCCGAAAGCCACGGCTCGGGGATGATAAAGCATGTATCCGTCAATTGGAAAGTATATCATGAAACGGGAAAAATTTCAACAGAAAAACGAAAACGCACCGAAATTCCGGCCACATTTCCGCCTCGAAGCAAAAAGTATTGATTTTTGATTTTGAGTGTATTATAATATTGAAAACAGAAAAGTTTGATGTCGCCGCCGAGCGGCTTTTAATCAAAGCCACGGTTAGCTTAAGCTAACCGTACCGAACGGCGAAGCGACGGAACGGAGGAATTGACATGAGCGAAAAAATTACACTTTCGGGCGTGCCCGAAACAATGCTTCAGACGGTGTATGCCCGAGCGAAGGAGACCCGGACGAGAGGGGCGATCCGCGACGAAAAAGCCGTGGAGCTAATCGGGAAAATCGACTATGACTTCACCGCCGCCGATAAGGACGTCGCGATGCGCAGCGGAGTTATCGCGCGAACGATAGTTTTGGATAAGCTTGTCGGCGATTATATTTTGAAGTACCCCGAAACTGTTGTCGTCAACATAGCCTGCGGTCTGGATACACGGTGTTATCGGGTCGGCGGCTATTCTCATTGGTATAATCTCGACCTGCCCGAGACGATCGCCGTGAGAGAAAAACTCCTGCCCGAGAACAGAGATATATCTCAGATCGCAATGTCGGCGACGGACAACTGGGGCGACAGCATAGACGAAAGCGCAAGGCAGGCACTGATAATTATCGAGGGACTTACCATGTACCTCAAACAGGAAGACATAGAGCGTATGTTCTCCGTTATCGCCGACTGTTTCGACTCGGCGACGGTGTTCGTCGAAACGATGAACCCGAGCGTCGTCAAGCGCTTCAAGGAAAAATCCATCGAAAAGAGCAAGGCGAAATTCATCTGGGGAATCGCGAACGGAAAAGAGCTCGCCGCTATGCTGCCGAAGTTTGAATTCGCCGAAGAACACAGCCTGACGGAGGGCATGGCGGAATTTATGCCGATATATAAGCTGATAGACAAGCTCGCTTTCGCGAGGAACATATCTAATAAGATAGTCGTGATGAAAAAGGGCAATGTGTGATTCTTCGTTCGGCGTTTAACGGTACATTTTTCACAAACTGTCAATTATATGCTTGAAAATGTGCCTTCGGTCATGATATAATTGTGTTGAGGGCCTGACTCCCTCAACATAAAAAGCGACTGGAGTAATGCTTGTATGAAAACATTATTGAAAAACGGAAAAATCTATGACGGAACGGGGAACGGCGCTTTTGTCGGCGACATTCTCGTTGAGGATGATAGAATCGTCAAAGTCGGCGACAGCATTGACTGCGAAGCCGACAGGGTGATCGACATCACGGGACTTTCGGTCTCGTCGGGCTTTATGGACGCCCATTCGCATAACGACTGGTTCGCGATCAAGAACGATCCCTTGCCCTATTTCGAGCCGTTCATCCGCCAGGGAATGACGACTTTTGTCACGGGCAACTGCGGCCTTTCGTCGACGGGCTTCGAAAAAGACTGCAAGTATGTTGACAAGATCGGCGGCGGTCTGTTCTTCTTCCAAGACACCACGGGAAAATACGGCAGCACCGAGGAATACTTCAACGCCGTCGACGGCAACACGCCGTGCAACATCGCCGTACTCGTCGGTCACTGCTCGGCGAGAGCCGCTGTGACGGGATATGAAAACAGAAAGCTGACCGCCGAGGAAGAGAAGAAGATGCTCGGCATTTTGGAGAAGAATCTTCAGCAGGGCGCGGCGGGAATTTCGCTCGGCCTTATGTATGAGCCGGGTCTCTATGCCGACACGGACGAGCTGAGAAAGGTCGTTGACCTTTGCGTTAAATATAATAAGCCGCTGACGGTTCATCCGAGAGCGAGTTCGGCTGTTTCTATGGCGTACCCCCAGCTTCTCGGCCGTTCGCACTTGTTGCGTGCGCTCGATGAACTTGTCGAAATTTCGAAAGGCACGAACCTGAAATTACAGTATTCACACGCGATTTTCGTCGGCACAAGCTCTTTCAAGGATAAGGACGAGTTTGTTCGGATAATCAATAAGCTCAGAACCGACGGCGTTGACGCCAAGTTCGATATATATGACGAATGTCTCGGCGTTTCGGTCATCACCGTTATTCTCCCGACATGGTATCAGGGAATGAGCGTCGAGGAAAGAAAAAAGCCAATCAACAGACTTAAGCTCAGCGTACTTATAAAAGCGACAAGCCTGCTGCTCGGCTTCGGCTTTAAGGACATTGAGATAGCGTACATAGGCGAGGGGTACGAAAAATATGAGGGCAAAACGGTTCATCAGATAGCCAAAGAGGAAGGCATGAAGGATCTCGATGCGTACCTCATGCTCTGCGAAAAGAGCAATTTCAAGGGCAGAGTCAACATGGGGCCGTATTCTACGCCCGAAATCATCAGAGAGTTCGAAAATAACGAAAACTGTCTCTACATGACGGACGCATGGGTCGAGGAACACGGCGTTCAGAACCCGGCTATATATGACTGCTACCCGAAGTTCATCCGCGATTCGCTTCTCGGAACAGGCTGCTCCATGCCGATGACAATTCGAAAGATGACGGGCGGCATAGCCGACAGATTCATGATAGCCGATAGAGGCTACGTCAAGGAGGGCTATTTCGCCGACCTCACAGTGTTCGACGAAAAGGAAATGCGAAACGCCACACCGGACAGAACATGCTCTTTCGGTATCGAGAAAGTCTTCATTAACGGCAAGCTCGTGCTCGACGGCGAGACGCTCGATAAGGAAGCTCTCAAGACAACGGGCAAGGCTTTAGCGATAAAGTAAATTTGAATTTAATAACCGCCCCTGACGGATATGCTCTGTCGGGGGCGAATTTATTTTTGCCGCCTTATCGGACAAAGTTCACATATTGACAAATCGAAAAAATATAGTATAATACATTCATATGAATATACCCGACAAATGATTTGTCACGGAGGGATCACATGAAAAAATCACTCAAAATTATAATATTCGTCTTAGCTATAATTATCGTAATTGCCTGCGTGTTTGCGGCTTTGTATCCGAAAAATCTGTCGGACGAAAACAAGCGCGTCAAGTTTTCGCTGATGATCGGCGACGGAGAAAATTCGATCATATATGTCGACAAGGTGAAATATCTTCCGCTTTCGGACGAGTATTATATAATGACCGTCAAAAAGCACAGCTCGGAGGAAGAAAGGATATATGTTTCGACCGAAAGCAACGACAATATCGTTTTTCTCAAAGACGACAGCGAACATAAATATCCGGTCTTTTTAAACGAAGAAAGCGGCGAAGACAAGTATTATATAAAAGCCGAATACGAAGCGCCGGAACTTACAAGCGAGAACGTGAAATATATCGGTGTGTTCGATAAGGGCGAAACCGACCCCGACGAAATGATCAGAAAGATCAAAAGCGAAGAAGCGATTGAGAAGCTTATAAAGGACTATAACAAAGGAAAGAACGATTCGGACGACGGAAAGGATAAAACAGATTATGACATATATTTCTGCTTCGACGATGTGTTGAAGATCCGTTTCGGCTCGCTGTCAAAAGACGATGTGAAAGAACTCAGATCAAAGTGATATTAAATCCGCCCCTCAAAAGCATTACGCTTTTGAGGGGCGGATTCCCTTTAGCATGAGCTGAAACAAAACGCATAGTGTCCCGATTGAGACACTATGCGAATAAATTTACCAGTGTTTAGCGCCGCATGAGCATGTGCGCTTAGAGTTCATGCCGAAGAACTTATAGAATAAGCATTTGATGTTCCAGATGAACTTCGTGAAGCCGCTTGAGTGACACTGACATGAGCAGGGCTTTTCATCGCCGCTGTCGGGCTTGTCCGGCGTAGCAGGCGCTTTCTTCGACCACTGCGAAATCCACGAAATCGCAGTTACATTTTCTATGGTTTCGCCGCGCCCGTTTACCGTCCTGAGATTCTCGCAACCGGCAGGAATCGAACAGTCATAGGCGGTGTAATTCCATACGACATGATTGAACAAAGCGCCGCCTGTTGGGGCAGACGAACAGGTTGTAAGCCGCAGCTTGTTCGTATCGGAGGTCTTTGCCCTAAGATTCTTCCATGACGGGACGCAGTAAGTGCCATATACCGAATAAGAATCGCTTGTGCTGTTTATAAGCCAAACAGCCGTGTTTTTAAGCGAAGCTGCTTCTGATGCGGTTATCGCATGGCGATTTGCGTGCAGGATCAGACCCGCGAAGCTGTCGGGGTAGTCCGTAGCGAGCCTTGTCGCGCCGACTGCGCCGAGACACCAGCCGATGACATAAATTCTGTCGGGGTCGATGTTCGGATTTTTAGCGACATAGTCGTCGATTGCCGCCTTGAGCGACGATGTGGGCGCCGTGTCCCAATAGATCGGTTCCGGAGCTCTTGCCATTAAGAGGTACGAGCCGCCCGCATTCTGAAAACGGCTTTGATACTCGTCGGACGACCAGAGCGGAAAGTTATTGGCATGGAGTTCTTTGCCCTCATAAGAGCCCTGTCCCGCACCGGCAAGAAATACGCAAAGCGGATATTTCACCGTGTCGGAATCGCCTTTTTTGGGTGAATAGCAACTGTAATCAATGCTGTATCCGGATCTGCTCGGACCTGCGCCTCTTGTCCACTGAGTGCGAAGCGCGCTGATACCTTGATTGACGCTCATGGCCGATGACAGAATCGAAAACGCCGATATCAGCATGACGAAACAGAGCGTGAGCGAAATGAGTTTTGTAAGTCTTT
>USMJ01000064.1 GCA_900555805.1 uncultured Oscillospiraceae bacterium
CCGCCGCAAGGCATCCGCCTTGCGGCACCGCGGTTCGGCAAGCGAACCGCGGGTTTTGCCTTAACCACAAACCAAGTGCCGAACCTCACATATCGCGGCAGCCGAGCTCAGCAAACTGCCATTTCGCAGCCAGTCAAAAAAAACAGCACCTCCGCTTGCAAAGCAAGCGGTTACACTGTCATAATAAACGAAAAAAACCCGACCGTAAAAGGTCGGGGTTTTGTCGGTTGTATCTTTTGCTTATCTTGCTGTCAGATAGCGCGGGTAACCTTGCCTGAGCGTAAGCAACGTGTGCAAGCGTAAACTCTCTTAGGTGAACCGTTTACGATAGCTTTTACACGCTTAACATTGGGCTTCCATGTTCTGTTTGAACGTCTGTGTGAGTGAGAAACCTTTATGCCGAAAGACACATCTTTGCCGCAGAAATCGCATTTTGCCATGTGTCAGCACCTCCTTTTATTACTACATTACACTTTAGCAGAATTAGTTTAGCAGATAAAGCGCAAAAAAGCAAGTCTTTTTGAAATTTTGTTCGACTTTTTTTCGCCGTCTTCCAAAGTCCCAAAAATCGGACTTTTCATGTCGGGCTAAATATAAATAGAAAAAACTATTGCAATTCCTGCAAAAATGATATATAATAGCAACATCAATCGAACAAATGTACACGCGGAGGTATTCACATGGAGGATAAGAAACAGGCACTCGAAACCGCTTTGGCGCAAATAGAAAAGGCATACGGCAAAGGAGCTATAATGAGGCTCGGTCAGAACTCGGCTCTGAATGTCGAGGCGATATCCACAGGCTCGATAGCCCTCGATATAGCGACGGGTATAGGCGGACTTCCGAAGGGAAGAATCGTCGAGATATACGGACCCGAATCTTCGGGCAAAACAACTCTCGCCCTGCACTGTATCGCCGAGGCGCAGAAAGCCGGAGGTGAGGCGGCGTTTATCGACGCCGAACATGCTCTCGATCCGGTGTACGCGGCGGCTTTGGGCGTCGATGTTGATTCTCTTCTCGTTTCCCAGCCCGATAACGGCGAAGACGCGCTGTCGATAACCGAGGCTCTGGTGCGCTCGGGCGCGCTTGATATAGTCGTTGTCGACTCGGTCGCGGCTCTCGTTCCCAAGGCGGAGATCGAGGGTGACATGGGCGACTCCCACATGGGCCTTCACGCAAGACTTATGTCTCAGGCGCTGAGAAAGATAACAGGTATCGTCGCCAAGAGCAACACGGTCGTTGTTTTCATCAACCAGCTTCGTGACAAGGTCGGCGTTGTCTACGGCAGCCCCGAGGTCACAACCGGCGGCAGAGCGCTCAAGTTCTATGCCTCAATGAGAATCGACGTCAGAAAAGTCGAGCTTATAAAAGCTCCCGGAAACGAATTTGTCGGCTCGAGAACAAGGGCGAAAATAGTCAAAAACAAGGTCGCTCCCCCGTTCAAAGAGGCTGAGTTCGATATAATGTACGGCGAGGGAATTTCGAGAACGGCTGAAATAGTCGACCTCGGCGTTAAGCTCGATATTATCCACAAGAGCGGCGCATGGTTCTCATACGGCGAAGAACGTCTCGGTCAGGGCAAGGACAATGTCAAGAAACTTCTCAAGAACAACCCCGCTCTTCTCGAAGAGATAACCGAAAAGGTCAAAAAAGAGATGCCTGCGCTTTACGGCTTTGTTCCCAAGGATAAGGATAAGAAAGACGAAGCCAAGGACAGCTCCGCAAAGGCGGCCGCAAAAGAGCCGGAAAAGAAAGCGAAATCAACATTATCGGGCAAAAAGCTTGATATAATATTTGACGAAGACTGATGATTCTGACTTACGACAAGGGCAGAAAAGACAAGATACACATAAGCGTCGACGGCGAATATACGATGACGGTCGACGCCGTGTTCTGGTATTCGCTCGGAATACCGAATAAAAGCGAAATTGACGAAGAGGAGTTGGCTGAGCTTAAACGCTCGGTCAACTCCCGACGCGCTTATAATAAAGCTATCGACCTAATATCAAGGCGCGAGCACAGCCGAAAAGAGCTGATAACCAAGCTGTCGCAGAAAGGCTATGCCGATGTGGCGGATGAAACGGCTGACAAGCTCGAGGAAAGAGGATATCTCGACGATGAGCGCTTCGCAAATATGTTCGCCGATGAGCTGAAAAACAGACGCGGCTTCGGGAAAAGAAGAATCTCGCAGGAGCTATATATGAAAGGCATCGACCGTGACATAATCGCCGAGGTTCTTGAAAATCTCGAAGAAGACCCGACAGAAGATATTATCGGAATATTGGCGCGCAAATATCCTCGCTGTCTTGAGGATGAAAAGAACACAAACAGAGCGTTCAACGGACTTGTAAGGCTCGGATATTCGGGCTATGATATCAGAAACGCTATGAGAGAATACGCCGACCGGATTGAGGAAAGTTCGGAAAAATGAACGGCGCGGCGGTAAAACTATACAATATAACAAAGCGCAAACCGTTTCGGGAAATCGTGCGGCAGGAGCTCTCGGTTCATGAAAAGGCTGTAAGGCAGTAATTTGACAGCCGCATAGACATAGGATCCGGGTGCGGCTGAAAATTGTACAGTCAGAACATGCGGATCATCTGTGAGAACCCTTGAGTTTTCAATTTTGGGTGTGTGTAAGAATCATAGCGAGAGAATGTAACAGTCAGATGTTAAAAACAAAGAAAGCGAATATCCGTATGCGGCTAAAGCCGTGCGGTGAGAACTTGTTGACTGTCTTTTTGAAAAGCTAAGACGACCGAACGCTCTGTGTACAAGAAATCACATATCGAGAACCTTTTAGCCGTCTTTTGAAAAGCTAAGACGGCTGAAAAACTCAGTGTACAAAAAATCACACAACGAGAGCCGATTAGCAACTTATTGAAAAACTATCTCGGCCAAAAAACTCGGTGTACCGCAAAATAAAATATAAATTTGATAAAATTTCAGCATTTTCCGCTTTACCCGCGGACGGAAATGCTATATAATAGACCGAAGAAATCAGCGACGGAGGATGTTAAATGAAAAAATATACTGTCGGAATGGTGTCGCTCGGATGCCCCAAAAACCAGGTCGACGCCGAACTGATGCTCGCGAAACTCGCGCAGGCAGGCTTCGAAATCACCGATAGCCCGTACGAGGCGAACGTCGTCATCATCAACACCTGCGGCTTCATCGACGCTGCGAAACAGGAGGCCATCGACAACATTCTCGAAATGGCGGAATACAAAAAACAGGGATACGTCGACGCGATAGTCGTCACCGGCTGTCTCGCCGAAAGATATAAAGACGAGGTCATCGAGCAGATGCCCGAGATCGACGCGATCGTCGGAATAGGCGGCAACGCGGATATCGTTGATGTCTGTCTCAAAGCGCTTGAGGGCGAAAAGTACGCCGAATTCCCGTCTAAATACTGCTTACCGCTGAACGGCGAGCGAATGCTCACCACACCCTCTTACTGGGCGTACCTCAAAATAGCGGAGGGCTGTTCGAACTGCTGCACATACTGCGCCATCCCATCGATCAGGGGAAGATACAGAAGCCGCGAGATGGAGGACATCCTCGCCGAAGCGAGATCTTTAGCCGAAAACGGCGCAAAGGAACTCGTCATAATAGCGCAGGACACGACGAAATACGGCAACGACCTTTACGGCGAGCTTAAACTGCCCGAACTTCTCAGAAAGCTCTCATACATCGACGGAATCGAGTGGCTGAGACTCCTATACTGCTACCCGGACAGCATAACCGACGAGCTTTTGGACGAGATGAGAAACAACGACAAGGTCTGCAAATACGTCGATCTGCCGCTTCAGCATGCGGACGAAAATGTTCTCAAACGAATGAACCGTACGGGCAACAAGCAGGAACTTTTAGAGCTCATCAAAAAAATCAGGGACCGCGTCCCGGGCGTTATAATCAGAACGACGTTCATAACGGGCTTCCCGGGAGAGACCGACGACGAATTCACTACGCTGAGCGAATTCGTCAAGGAAGCCGAATTTGACCGTCTCGGCTGCTTCGCATACTCCGCCGAAGAGGGAACGAAGGCCGCCGAAATGCCCGACCAGATAGACGAACAGACGAAAATCGACCGCGGCGACATAATCATGCAGCAGCAATTTGAGATATTCTCAAGAAAGCAGGATGAACGCATCGGAAAAACCTACAAGGTGCTCGTCGAGGGCTACGATTCCTACACGGACGCATATTGCGGAAGAAGCTATATGGACGCTCCCGACATTGACAGCTGCGTTTATTTCACATCGAGCGTACCGCTTGAAAACGGCGAATTTGTCGAAGTAAGAATAATAAATACAAAAGAATACGATCTTCTCGGCGAATGCGTCGACATAGATTAAAAAATTTTTCAAAACAGTAGCATTTTTTATAAAACCGTAGTATAATATACTGACGGATAAAGCAATGGTCAGAAGAAGTAAGCGGATCGTCTTTTCTCAGAGAGAGGCGCGCGACGGTGGAAGCGTCTTGTTAAGGTACCGCCCAAATGCATCTGACGGCAGCTCGGGGGAACGGCTTTCAAGTATCCCGAGACGCAGGCTCTGCGTTACGGAGCAGGTAATTTTCAGTTACCGTGAGTGATAAATCAGAGTGGAACCGCGTTTTTACGCCTCTGTTGCCAAAAGCAGCAGAGGCTTTTTTATTTGGAGGCACAGCACAATGTTTGATCTTTTGAAAGAAGACGTTCTTTGCGTTAAAGAGCGTGACCCTGCGGCGAAGAGCTTTCTTGAGATTTTCTTTCTTTACCCGGGAGTCAAGGCGATAAGAATGTATAGACGGGCGCATTGGTTCTTTGAGCGCAAGCACTACTTCATCGCAAGGGCTATATCGCAGAGGGCGGCGAAAAAAACCAATATCGAGATACACCCCGGAGCGGTCATAGGCAGGCGCTTTTTCATTGACCACGGCACGGGCGTCGTCATCGGCGAAACAACGGTCATCGGCGACGACGTGACGATATATCAGGGCGTCACCCTCGGCGGAACGGGAAAACACAAGGGCAAGCGACACCCGACGATAGGAAATCACGTTATGATAGGCGCCGGCTCAAAGGTACTCGGACCTTTCCGCGTCGGCGACAACTGCAACATCGCCGCGGGCTCGGTCGTACTTGAAGAAATCCCCGACAACTGCACCGCAGTCGGATCTCCCGCAAGAATTGTCAAGCGCAACGGCGTCAGGGTCGATTATCTCGATCAGATTCACATACCCGACCCTGTTTCGCAGGAAATTTGCAGGCTTGAAATAAGAATCAAAAAATTAGAAGATGAATTAAATAAAGTCAAGGAGGAACAGAAATGAGAATTTTCAACACACTGACAAGAAAAAAAGAGGAGCTTATCCCGATCGAACCCGGCAAATTCAAGATCTACGCCTGCGGTCCGACAGTCTATAACTTCATCCATATCGGAAACGCAAGACCGCTTTGCGTGTTTGATGTTCTTCGCCGCTATCTCGAATACAGGGGCAACGAAGTCAGATTTGTCCAGAATTTCACGGATATCGACGACAAGATCATCCGCAGAGCCAACGAAGAGGGCTTGACTTTCTCGGAGATATCGGAGAAGTATATCAAGGAATTCTGGGTCGACGCCAAGGGCATGAACGTCCGTGAAGCGACCGTTCACCCGAAAGCGACCGAAAACATTGATGAGATTATAAACATTGTCTCGACGCTCATCGAAAAAGGCTACGCCTACGCTGTTGACGGAGACGTATATTTCTCAACAAAGAAGTTCAAAGACTACGGCAAACTGTCTCATCAGCCGCTCGAAGACCTCGAAGCCGGCGCAAGAATCAACATCGGCGAGAAAAAGAAAGAGCCGATGGACTTCGCTCTCTGGAAAGCTGCCAAGCCCGGCGAGCCCTACTGGGAGTCACCGTGGGGTCACGGCAGACCCGGCTGGCATATAGAATGCTCCGCCATGGTACGCAGATACCTCGGCGAAACAATTGACATTCACTGCGGCGGTCAGGATCTGATATTCCCCCACCACGAAAACGAGATAGCTCAGAGCGAGTGCTGCAACGGCGCAGAGTTTTCACACTACTGGATGCATAACGGCTTCATCACTGTCGACAACGAGAAAATGTCAAAGTCGCTCGGAAACTTCTTTACCGTTCGCGACGTAGCGGAGAAATACGGCTATGAGCCTATTCGCTATCTGATGATATCCTGCCAGTACAGAAGCCCGATAAACTATAGCTTCGACGCCATTGAACAATGCAAGGCATCACTGACAAGACTTTACACCTGCCGCGACAATCTCGACTTTGCGCTCAAAAACGCAAAGGACGAAGCGGACGGAGACGACGCAGAGATAACAGCGATCATCGACGCGAAGAGAGACAAATTCATCGCCGCCATGGATGACGACCTCAACACGGGCGAAGCTCTCGGCGCGCTGTTCGAGCTTGTCAAGGAAATCAACACAAAAATCATTGACAGCGTAAGATCAAAGGCAGTTGTCGAACACGCTATAAAAGTATTCGACGATCTGACGGGCGTTCTCGGACTTCTCTATGAGCGCAAAGAAGAAAATAGCCTTGACGAAAAGGTTGAAGAAATGATCAGCGCAAGAAACGAAGCAAGAAAGAACAAGAACTGGGCGGAAGCGGACAGAATCCGCGACGAGCTTAAAGCTCAGGGCATTGTTCTTGAGGACACACCGCAGGGCGTCAAGTGGCATCTTGCGTAAAGATTTGTAAATTTAATTTGACGGTTAGTTTTTCAGGCTCTATGTCAATAGTTGGGGTAAGAAAAGTTA
>USMJ01000065.1 GCA_900555805.1 uncultured Oscillospiraceae bacterium
TGATATATCTTATTATCGGAAGAAAAGCGGTGATAAGAATGAAGTTCAGACTTGTAACAAACGATTACGACACGCTTATAGGTATGCGCTTAGCGGGTATAGAGGGCGAACTTGTCGAAAAGACGGAAGATCTGCTTTCGACTCTTGACAAGCTCAGCGTTCAGGAGGACGTCGGCATAATCATGCTCAGCAATTCTCTGGCTTCGTCTATCCCGAAACAGCTCGTTGAGATAAAGAAAAATTCCAAAGCTTTAATAGTTGAGATACCCGATAAGGACAATTCGGATATGTCAAGCGACAGCATAACAAGATATGTTGCCGACGCTATCGGAATTAAAATCTGATAAGGTGAGGAATTGAATTATGGTTAACAAAGATAAACAGATAGCGCAGTTTATCGACGCGATAAACAAAAACGCTATCAAGGAATGCAAAAGAATAGAAAAGGCGACCAAAAAGCTCTATACGGGCGAAGCGGAAAAGCTTCAGAAATCAGCCGATGAGCTGATGAAAGAAAAAGTCGCCTACGCAAAGACCGAACTTGAAACTCAATTTAACAAGAACATAGCCGAAAGCTATTCAAAGTGCAGAGCGAAAACCGCTCTTAAGCGCACCGAACTGACCGAACAGGTTTTCGAAAAAGCTCAGGCGAAGCTCGTCGACTTCACAAACAGCGACAAATATATTGACCTTCTGGCAGGAAGCCTTAAGGAGATCTACGCTTATGTCAAGGGGAACCTCAACGCTTTTGTTAAGCCGGGCGACAAAGATAAAATCCTTCTCGCTGCGGAAAAGGCGGGCGTACCCTGTATAGCAAACGAGGACGCTTCGATCAAAATCGGCGGCGTCAGAGTTGAGAGCGAGGAAATGAAAAAGATCTTCGACGATACGCTTGATTCGAGACTTGAAGATCAGAAGGAATGGTTTTTCGCTAATTCCGACTTCAAAATCAGTGAGTAAAGGGGTGTAGTTATGCCTGAAAACAATGTAATATACTCAATTAACGGTCCTATCGTGACGATAAAGGGCGCAACGACCCTCTCAATGACAGAAATGGTTTATGTCGGCAACGAAAAGCTTGTCGGCGAGGTCATTAAGCTCGATAAGGATTCAACGACCATTCAGGTCTACGAGGAAACGGGCGGCTTAAAGCCGGGCGAACCCGTGTTCTCGACGGGAGATCAGATCTCCGTTACGCTCGGCCCCGGAATAATCAAGAACATATTTGACGGAATTGAAAGACCGCTGTCGGCTCTCGAAGAAAAGAGCGGCTCGTTTATAAAGAGAGGTCTTTCCATGAGCGCCATCGACACCGAAAAGGATTGGGACGTCACGGTCACGGCTAAGGTCGGCGATTATCTTAAAGGCGGCGAGATTTACGCCACCTGTCCCGAAACGGATGTCATAACCCACAGAGTTATGGTTCCGCCCTATGTCGAGGGCAAGGTCGTCGAAGTCAAGCCGAACGGCAAATATAAAGTAAACGACGCAATTATTAAAATAGAAACTCCGAGCGGAGAGGTCAAGGTGCTTACGCTCTGTCAGAAGTGGCCGATCAGAACTCCAAGACCCGTCAACCACAGAATGGAGGCTTTGAAGCCGCTTATAACAGGTCAGCGTGTTATCGATACGCTTTTCCCTGTTGCTAAAGGCGGTGCGGCAGCCATCCCCGGCGGTTTCGGAACCGGCAAGACAATGACTCAGCATCAGCTTGCTAAGTGGTGCGACGCTGATATTATCATCTATGTCGGCTGCGGCGAGCGAGGAAACGAGATGACCCAGGCGCTTCAGGAATTCAGCGAGATAACAGACCCCAAGACGGGAAAGCCGCTGACAGACAGAACCGTGCTTATCGCCAACACTTCGAATATGCCTGTTGCCGCCCGTGAAGCGTCAATATATACAGGAATTACGCTTGCGGAATACTACCGCGATATGGGGTACCACACGGCTTTGATGGCTGATTCAACTTCGCGTTGGGCGGAAGCTTTGCGTGAAATTTCGGGTCGTCTTGAAGAGATGCCTGCCGATGAAGGCTTCCCTGCGTACCTCCCGTCAAGACTTTCGAAGTTCTATGAAAGAGCGGGATATGTCGAAGCGCTTTGCGGCAAGGAAGGCTCAGTCACCGTTATCGGTGCGGTTTCGCCGCAGGGCTCGGACTTCTCTGAACCTGTCACGCAGAACACAAAACGTTTCACGCGCTGCTTCTGGGCGCTTGATAAGTCCCTCGCTTACGCAAGACATTATCCGGCTATCAACTGGAATACAAGTTACAGCGAATATGTCAACGACTTCTCAAAGTGGTATCACGACAATGTCGGCGAAAACTTCCTGAAATACAGAGAAGAGATCTGCAACATACTTTCCGAAGAAAGCTCGCTTATGGAGATCGTCAAGCTTATCGGCGCAGACGTTTTGCCCGACGATCAGAAGCTGACTATCGAAATTGCCCGAGTTATAAGAGTCGGATTTTTGCAGCAGAACGCTTTCCATCCGGAGGACACATATGTTCCGCTTGAAAAGCAGCTTAAAATGATGGAGGTCATTCTCCATATGTATCATGTCTGCCGCGACATAGTCGCAAAACAAGTTCCGATATCGAAGATAATCGCCACCGGACTTTTCGACAAGCTCGTCAAGATCAAATACGACGTACCGAATAATAATATAGGTATGCTCGATTCTTATATCGAAGAAATAAACACGGCTCTCAGACCGCTTATGTCATAAGGAGGGGAACGCAATGAAAATCGAACATGTGGGTTTAAGCAGTATCAACGGCTCGCTCGTTGTTCTCGAAAATGTTGTTGACCCTCAATATGACGAAATGGTCGAGTTCACCATGGCTGACGGCAAGAAAAGCACCGGCAGAATAGTCATGGTCGAGGGCGATAAGGTTGCCGTTCAGGTTTTTGAAGGTACAACCGGAATTTCTATGACAAATGTCAAAACGCGCTTGACGGGAAAACCCATCGAAATGAAGCTCTCGCCTGAGATCGTCGGCAGAGTTTTCGACGGCTTGGGCAGACCCATTGACGGACTCGGCGAGATCTATCCCGAGGAGTCAAGAGATGTCAACGGTTCGCCGATAAACCCTGTCTCAAGAGTTTATCCGAGAAACTATATACACACGGGCATATCGTCAATCGACGCTCTTGCTACGCTTATCAGAGGTCAGAAGCTGCCTATCTTCAGCGGTTCGGGTATGAAACATAACGAACTCGCGGTTCAGATAGTCCGTCAGGCTTCGATAGCCGATAACGAGGATTTCGGTATCGTTTTCGCCGCAATGGGCATCAAGAACGACGTCGCGGATTATTTCCGCCGTTCGTTTGAGGAAGCGAACGTAATGAACAGAGTTACGATGTTCCTAAATCTTTCAAACGACCCCATTATCGAGCGTATAATTACGCCGAGATGTGCCCTGACGGCGGCTGAATATCTCGCTTTCACACAGAATAAGCATATACTTGTTATTCTGACCGATATGACGTCGTACGCCGAGGCTCTGCGTGAATTCAGCTCGTCAAAGGGTGAAATTCCCAGCAGAAAGGGCTTCCCCGGATATCTTTATTCGGACTTCGCTACGCTCTATGAAAGAGCGGGCATTATCAAGGACGCCAAAGGCTCGGTTACGCAGATACCCATTCTCACTATGCCGAACGACGATATAACGAACCCGATTCCCGACCTTACGGGATATATCACCGAGGGTCAGATAGTTCTTGACAGAACGCTCGACACAAAGGGAATATATCCGCCCGTAAGCATCCTGCCCTCGCTTTCACGACTTATGAAGGACGGTATCGGCAAGGGTTACACAAGAGAAGACCACAGCGCGCTTTCAAACCAGCTTTTCGCTTCATACGCTAAGCTTCAGGACGCTAAGGCTCTCGCGTCGGTTATAGGTGAAGAAGAACTTTCCGACGACGATAAAAAGCTTATGGTATTCGGCAGAGAGTTTGAGCAGAGATTTATAAATCAGGGCTACAACGAGAACAGAACCATGGACGAGACTCTTGATCTCGGCTGGGAGCTTCTGTCGCTTCTCCCGAAAGAAATGCTCGACCGTGTCGATGAAAAGATTCTCGATGAGCACTATAAACCGAAAGAGCAATAAAATTTACCCGTATTGCACATTTAGCGTGTACGGCGAATAAAATTAAGGAGGGAACGCAATGGCGCAGGTATTTCCGACCAAGACAAATTTGATGAACACCAAAAAGTCGCTCGACCTTGCTAAGCTCGGTTACGACCTTATGGATAGAAAAAGAAATATTCTTGTCAGGGAAATGATGCTCCTCATCGACAAAGCGAGCGAGGTTCAGTCGGCGGTTTCCGAAACATACGGCAAGGCGTACAGCGCGCTCAAAAAGGCGTTTATCACTCTCGGAGACTGTTGCGATTTCGCCGAAAATGTTCCCGTTGACGACAGCTTGGTCGTTGACCGCCGCAGTGTTATGGGCGTTGAACTTCCGATAGTCAGGCTCGGCAAAAGCGAGGAGAGCACATATTACGGACTTCAGGAAACAAATTCGATGCTTGACGAGGCTTATCTTGAGTTTCAGAAGGTCAAGAAGCTGACAGCGGAGCTTGCGGAGATCGAAAACAATGTCTACCGCCTTGCGGACGCCATCAAAAAAACGCAGAAGAGAGCGAATGCGCTCGATAACATTCTTATTCCTCAATTCGAAAGCACGGTCAAATTCATTTCCGACGCTCTCGAAGAAAAGGAAAGAGAGGACTTCTCCCGTCTTAAAATTTCAAAAAGGCAGAAAGAGAAGTAATTTTCAAAAATACTGTACAATCGTCGAAATTTGATGTATAATCTGCGTGAGCCTTGAAAATAAGGCTCGGACAAGGAGGAAAGTCCTATGAAAAAGATAATTAGAGCGACAGCGGTTTTACTCGTAGTCTTGCTTGCGGCGGGAACGCTTGCGGCCTGCTCGCTTCAACCGCAGAGCAAACAGCTTGTTGCGAAGTGGACCGATTCAAACAACCTGAGCGGATACAATTTCCACGATGACGGAACGGTAAATATCACATACATAAATTTCACCGTGCCGATAGTCAACATGCCGTTCAACGGAACGATTGACGGTTCATACACGACCGAAAAGGTCGACGGTGTGAACTATGTTACGCTCAATTATACGATTTGGTCAAAAACGGTCCAGAAAAAGTATCAGTATGAGGTCAAAGACTCCGTGCTGACACTGACAGATCCCGACAACGGCTCGGCTACCGTTTATATCAAGAGCGGCTCCGAAGCTTCATCATCGGCGAACTAAACAAATCATCGGGGCAGACATCATCTGCCCCGATATTTACAAGTATTCGGTTTCACACCGAATGTTTAATGGAGAACAACATGAAAAAATTACTTGTTGCGCTGATTGCCGTGGTTGTTATAGGTGCGTCCGTGGCATTCGGCTATTTTATTGCGAAACACCCGTCCGACAAAGGCGACAGCAAGCCGTCGGTCAGCGTCGGCGCGAGCGATAATACAAATAATACCGATGAGAGTACGGGTAAGCCGAATGCTTCGTGGGGAACTTCGAAACCGGCTTCGAGTTCCGACGGCGATCAAAGTGACAAAACTACCGGCGGCAAAAATAACAGCGGTAAGAGTTCGCTTTCCGAACTTATCCTCGGTTCATGGACTGATAACGCCAACTTCAGCGGATACGAATTTCTGAAAGACGGCGTCATGAAAGTCACATATTTCAATATGGAGCTTCTTGAACTTGACGATGTCATCAGCGGAACATACACGGGTACGTATTCGCTTGACGGCGATAAACTGACGGTGAATTATACAATCTATTCTAAAGCAATCACTAAATCGTACACCGTAAAAGCGGACGAAAACACGCTGACAATGACGGACGAAAAAGGGGAGTCGGCGATCTATGTCAAGAAGGGAGCTTCGGCGAAAATGAAAAATGTCGACAAAAAACTTCTCGGCGCATGGAGTTCAAGTCTCAACGGTTATGAGTTCAAGGACACGGGAGTTGTCGCCATAACATTCATTGACCTTTCGTCGATGGGTATAACCCTGCCGATAAACGGTACGGTGAACGGTGTTTACACTGTCGACGGAGATAATCTGACGATAAAGTATTCGATATATACCGGAGTTATAACGAAGAAATTCAAATATAAAATTGACGGAAAGGTGCTGACTCTGACTGATAAAAAGAGCGGCGACAAGGGGACATATATCAAAAAATGATAACTGAAATGACGCAGAAAGAAAAGGTCTTCAAGGCGCTCGACGACCTAAAAATAGAATACAAAGCCATATCTCATCCGCCCGTATGCACGATAGAAGAAATGGACGAAATGGGCATTTTTACGGACGGCGAGGTCTGTAAAAATCTCTTTCTGAGAAACGCCAACGGAAAGATACACTATCTTGTCTGTTGTCTTAAGGACAAGAAGGTCGATCTTGTCGATCTCAGAAGTCAGATAGGTTCAAGCCGCTTGAGCTTCGGCTCGGACGAGCGCCTGATGAAACATCTCGGACTGACTCAGGGCGCAGTATCGCCGTTCGGAATAATCAATAACGAAGATCATCAGGTTGAGATCGTTCTCGACAGCGATCTAAAAAAAGTCGACGGTCTGATAGGCTTCCACCCAAACGACAACACAGGATTCGTCTGGCTGAAACATGACGATCTCATAAAGTTCATCAAACATTACGGCAATGATTATTGCTATGTGAAAATCTAACACAAC
>USMJ01000066.1 GCA_900555805.1 uncultured Oscillospiraceae bacterium
TCCCGTTCGCCATCAGCGTGATCGTGGCGATCATCGTCATGCACGACGCGATGGGAGTCCGGCTCGAAACGGGCAAGCAGGCGAAGCTTCTGAATGAGTTCATCGACCTGTTTGCCAAGCTGGAGCAGCCGCTGTCCGATCAGGAAAAGCTCAAGGAGCTCGTCGGCCACACGCCGCTGCAGGTCTGCATGGGCGGCCTGCTCGGCATTCTGACGGGCGTTCTGTGCAATCTCGGCGCATAACCCGCAAATAAACAATGCAAACACAACCCGGAAAGGAGTACCCCATGGAACAACTTGGACTCGGTACGCGCTGCGTACAGGCGGGCTACAGCCCGAAAAACGGAGAACCCCGTCAGATCCCCATCATTCAGAGCACCACGTTCAAATATGAGAGCAGCGCTGAGATGGGCAGACTCTTCGATCTGGAAGCCAGCGGCTATTTCTATTCCCGCCTGCAGAACCCGACGAACGACGCCGTCGCGGCGCGCATCGCCGCGCTTGAGGGCGGCACGGCCGCCATGCTGACGGCCTCCGGGCAGGCGGCGATCTTCTTCGCGGTATTCAACATCGTCGGCGCGGGCGACCATCTGGTCAGCTCGTCGAGCATCTACGGCGGCAGCTTCAACCTCTTCTCCGTCACCATGAAGCGCATGGGCGTCGAGGTCACGTTCGTCGATCCCGACTGCTCCCCGGAGGAGCTGGACGCCGCCTTCCGGCCCAACACGAAGGCCATGTACGGCGAGACGGTCGCAAACCCGGCGCTGACCGTTCTGGATATCGAGAAATTCGCGGCTGCCGCGCACCGGCACGGCGTGCCGCTGATCGTGGACAACACGTTCGCCACGCCCATCAACTGCCGCCCGTTCGAGTGGGGCGCGGATATCGTCACCCATTCGACCACAAAATATATGGATGGACACGGTGCGGCCGTCGGCGGCTGTATTGTCGATTCAGGCAATTTCGATTGGATGGCTCACGCCGACAAATTCCCGGGTCTCTGCACTCCCGACGAAAGTTATCACGGAATAACGTACGCCGAGAAATTCGGCAACGCCGGAGCTTATATCACCAAGGCGACCGCTCAGCTTATGAGAGATCTCGGTTCGATCCAGTCTCCGCAGAATGCGTTCCTGCTCAATCTCGGGCTTGAAAGTCTCCATGTCAGAGTGAAGAGACACTGCGAAAATGCTCTCGCCGTCGCTCGCTTCCTCGAAAGCAGCGACATGGTGACATGGGTCAATTATCCCGGTCTCGAGGGTAACAAATATCACGCTCTTGCCGAAAAATATCTCCCGAACGGTGTTTGCGGCGTCGTCAGCTTCGGCATCAAGGGCGGCAGAACGGCGGCGGAAAAGTTCATGAAGAATTTGAGACTTGCCGCTATCGAAACTCATGTCGCCGACGCAAGGTCATGCTGTCTCCATCCGGCAAGCTCCACACACCGTCAGCTCAGTGACGAGGAGCTGAAAAGCTCGGGCGTACCGGCGGATCTTATTCGTTTTTCATGCGGCATAGAAAACGCGCAGGATCTGATTGACGATATCGAGCAGGCGCTCAAAAAAGCCGAATAAGCAGGGTGAGATCATGCCTATAAAAATACCGAACGAATTGCCGGCGGTCAAAACGCTCGCCGACGAAAACATATTCGTTATGACCGAAACAAGAGCCATAACGCAGGACATAAGACCGCTGAAAATACTTCTGCTCAATCTTATGCCGAAAAAAATCGAGACCGAGACCCAGTTCGCGAGACTTCTGGGAAACTCGCCGCTTCAGGTCGAGCTTGACCTTTTGCATACGCAGTCGCACAAGTCGAAAAACACCGACAGCAGACACCTGCTTTCTTTCTATAAAACTTTCGATGAGATCAGACACAAGAAGTACGACGGAATGATAATCACAGGCGCACCCGTCGAGCTTATGGAGTTTGAAGAAGTCGAATACTGGCAGGAGCTCTGTGAAATAATGAAGTGGAGCGAGAAACACGTCACAAGCACGCTGCACATCTGCTGGGCGGCGCAGGCGGGGCTATACTATCGCTACGGAATTGAGAAAAAGCGCCTTGACGCAAAGATTTTCGGCGTCTATTCTCACCGAGCCGACTACAAACGCTCCATTCTTTTGAGAGGTTTTGACGACGTTTTCCCCGTTCCCCAGTCTCGCTATACGACGGTTGACAGGGCGGATGTCGAAAAGGTTCCCGAACTGAAGATACTTGCGTCCTCAGACGAGACGGGCGTATATATCGCCACGACCCACAACGGAAAACAGATATATATAACAGGCCACTCGGAATACGACGCAAACACGCTCAAAAACGAATATTTCAGAGACAAAGAAAAAGGTCTTGACACGCAGATTCCGAAGAATTACTTCCCGAACGACGATCCGACTGAAGAGCCACATTCGACATGGCGGTCACACGCAAATTTGCTCTATTCGAACTGGCTGAACTATTTTGTCTATCAGACAACGCCTTACGATATCGAGGAAATTAAATAATTTTATGTACGCAATGCTCTTTGCCCCTTGCCGCAAGCGGCAAGGGGCAAAGTCGCATTCACAGCCGTCAGTCACTGCGGGGGGTGGCAAAATCTTCTTCGCTTCGCGAAGAAGTCCGCCGCCTGCGGCGTCGGGTTTCGCCTGCGGCGAAACATTTTGCCACCCTGCACAGACTGCAATCCTGCGCACCGCTAAATAGCTGCACAATTCAAAAAATCCGACTATATGGCCGCCCTCATGCATAAGATTTTCAGAGGGGGCGATGTCATGATTATCAGGATAAGAAGATCGGTTTTGCTTATAGCCGCTGTTTGTATTTTCGCCGAGTTTTTGTTTTTCTGCCAAGTCGACCTATCTAAAGCCGTCTCAAATGATACACAATCGGCGATAGGACAGCAGAGCATCCGACTGCCTGTTATCATGTATCATCAGGTAAGCACCCACAGCAACAACCTCGGAAGATATGTCATTTCCAAAAGCCAGCTCGAAAACGACCTCAAATATATAAAAGAAAACGGCTTCACGGCGGTCGATGTCGCCGACCTTATCGCCTATGTTTCGGGCGACGGAAAACTCCCCGAAAAGCCGATCATGCTCACGTTCGACGACGGTTACGAAACGGGCTATACCATGCTCTATCCGCTGATGAAACAATACGGAATGTGCGCCGTGATATCCGTTGTCGGCTCACTGACGGATCTGTATACCCAGATAGACGACCACAACGACTACTATTCATATATGACATGGGATGAAGTGAAACAGCTGACCGAAACGCCCGAGATTGAGATACAGAACCATTCATATGATATGCATAAGATCAAAAGCGGCGGACGAAAGGGGATAGCCAAACTCAAAAACGAAAGCACCGACGATTATTATAACGCTCTGTATGCCGATGTCGGGAAGATGCAGCTCATGCTTATGAAAAAGACAGGCAGGGCGGCGACGGCTATGGCGTATCCGTTCGGAAGCTATAGTAAAGAGACCGTCGAGATCTGTAAAAAGCTCGGGTTCAAATGCAGTTTTACCTGTGAAGAAAAGGTGAACACGGTGACGAGGTTCAACGCCGACACGCTGTTTAATCTCGGAAGATATAACCGACCGAGCGGAAAAACATCAAGCGTATTTTTTGACAAAATATTCAAAGAGTGCATGTAAAGCATTCATGCTTTACATGCACTCTTTTTATACCAATAATAATTCTATGCGTATTATAATTCCATTCTCTTTCTGAGAACTTCTTCAAAAGCCAGACCATACCAATGGTTCGGGAGTTTCTTTTCCGTCGCCTTTATGCATTCGTCGCAGAAGTCGGCGGCGTCGGTCAGCGCCTGATGATAGTCTTTTCCGTTCATAAGCTCCGCGCAGAATGCCGAAGCGAAGACGTCACCCGTCCCGTGAAGCTCTTTCGGGATCATCCGTTTCATGATCGAAACTTTTTCTCCGCCGAAGGTGGCGAGATAGCCTATTTTGCCGCCCGATTTTACGCCTGTTATGACAGCGTTCTTTACGCCGAGTTTTTCGAGAAGCTCGTTCGCGTCGGTCTCCATAGCGCAGCTCGTCAGCAAAGCCGCCTCGGTTTTGTTCGGAGTGATAATGTCCGCGAGGGAACAAAGTCTCCTCATTTCGCCGACAAACGCCTCGTCGAAACAGCCGTAAAGTCCGCCGAAATCTCCGAGTACGGGGTCGATCATAATCAGCGTGTTATCATCGGCGAATTCGTCTATCAGCTTTTCAGTCAGCTTTATCTGTTCGACAGAGCCGAAAAAGCCCGTATAAATGCAGTCAAATTTGACGCCGAGAGCTTTCCAGTGAGCGGTGAAATCCGACAGTTCCCGCGTCAGATCGCGCATCACATAGTCCCCGAATCCCTCCGCCGTGTGGGTCGACAACAGCGCCGTCGGCAAAATGGCAGTCTCTATTCCGTAGGCCGAGATTATAGGCATAGCTACGCTCAGCGAGCATTTGCCTAAACATGAAAGGTCGTTTATCAGAAGCGCGCGCTTCATTCCGATCGAGTTCACCGACAGCATGTTATCTCCTCCGTTTTTCGTTTCACTGTTTTCAAGATTATATATCCTGTTCGGACTAAAGTCAAGCGGCATTGTGTAAAGCTCACAAGCTTTACACAATGCCGTATTCTTATTCGAAATATATAGCTTCAAGCCACGGCGAAAGTATGTTTCTTTCGCGCTCGTTGGTATATGCGAGCTTCGACGCCGCGATGACGGGCAGCCATTTTCTGACGAGCTGAACATCCGACTGTGTTCGGCGGCTGAATATCTTGAGATAGGCGGTCGCAAATTCGTTGTTTCCCTCGAGCATGAACGTCAGGTAGGTCGCCGCCGCGTCGGCGTAGATGCTGCCCTGCGCGGCATGAGTCCAGTCGATGATATAGTATCTTCCGTCGTCGCTTAAGATGACGTTGTCGGGCGAGAAACAGCCGTGGAAGATCCCGTCGCCGTCGGGGAGGGTGACGAGCATTTTAAGAAGCTCCGCCTTTAATTCGGGGCGCAGCTGCGCTTTTTCGATGTCCTTTTTCAGCCTGTCCCTGAGGTCGGGAAGCTCCGTTATTTTTGCGGTATGCATTTCGGTTTGCAGGTCGACGAGCTTTTCGAGACAGCGGCGTGTGTCGGGGCGGTTCTCGTTTATGATCTCGGTGAGGCTCTTGCCCTCGACGAAGTCATAGACTATAGCCCATTTTCCGTCGACCTGCGTTATCTGTGATATCGACGGAACGTTCAGCCCGGCGCACTGAGCCTGCGTCTGGTTGAAGGCTTCTGTGAAAATTTTGGATTTTGAGACATTTTTTTCAAAAACCTTGAGACACTGTCCGCCGTCGCGATAGACGGTTCTGTCGTTTCTCAAAGCGATTATTTTATCCAAAAACATGGCTCTTTCCTTCTTTCATCGACGATGTGACTTTCATTCCGTGAGGTACGGGTCGGCGACTGCTTATCCAAAGCGTACATAACGGATATATAGTTTTTGATATAACTTGCGGCTTTGCGGTTGCTCCTTATGCATAGCGAGCAGTAGCGGTATGCAATAAAAACAATTCCGCGTCGCGGCATTTGATGATATAATTCGGGTGAACGGATAAAGTATAGGTTGTAGATGAAGAAAAAGTATCCGTAAAATATTCAAAAAGGAGTAATTCTATTATGGCACGTTTCACTTTACCCAGAGATATCTATCACGGCGAGAACGCTCTTGAGGCTCTCAAGACCTTCGAAGGCAAGAAAGCAATGATCTGCGTCGGCGGCGGAAGCATGAAGAGATTCGGCTTCCTCGACAAGGCTGTCGCATACCTCGAAGAAGCAGGCATGGAAGTCAAGATCTTCGACGGCATCGAGCCCGACCCGTCGGTTGAGACCGTTATGAAAGGCGCTCAGGCTATGCTCGACTTCGAACCCGACTGGATCGTCGCAATAGGCGGCGGCTCACCGATCGACGCCGCAAAGGCTATGTGGATCAAGTATGAGTATCCCGAAGTTACATTCGAGGATATGTGCAAGGTCTTCGGTCTTCCGAAGCTTCGTAAGAAGGCTCACTTCTGCGCTATCTCATCAACATCCGGTACGGCTACCGAAGTTACCGCATTCTCCATTATAACAGATTATTCGAAGGGTATCAAGTATCCTATAGCTGATTTTGAGATCACACCCGATGTCGCTATCGTTGACCCGGCTCTCGCTCAGACGATGCCCAAGAAGCTTGTCGCTCACACCGGTATGGACGCTATCACACACGCTATCGAAGCTTATGTTTCGACCGCTAACTGCGACTACACCGATCCCCTCGCTCTCTACGCTATCAAGATGATCAAGGAAGACCTTGTTCTTTCATACAACGGCGATGAAGCCAAGAGAAACAGTATGCATAACGCTCAGTGCCTCGCAGGTATGGCGTTCTCAAACGCTCTTCTCGGCATTGTTCACTCAATGGCTCATAAGACCGGTGCTGCATTTGATGACTACGGAGCACACATTATTCATGGTGCAGCAAACGCAATGTATCTTCCAAAGGTAATTGCTTTCAATGCTAAAAATCCTGAAGCTTTAAAACGTTATGGTGAAATTGCTGACTATATGAATCTTGGTGGAAACACTGATGAAGAAAAAGTTCAACTTTTAATCAAAACTTTAAGAAAGATGAATGATGATTTAAATATTCCTCATTGCATTAAGAACTATGGCTTAG
>USMJ01000067.1 GCA_900555805.1 uncultured Oscillospiraceae bacterium
CGCGGCCTGTCCCTGCTGAAACAGCCACGGGTTGCCGAAGCTGCCGCGGCCTATCATCGCAAGCTCACAGCCGGTGTAGCGCAGGATATGCGCCGCGTCCTCGGGCGCGAAGATATCGCCGTTTGCGATGACCGGGATGCTCACGGCTTTGCGCACCTCGCGTATAATGTCCCAATCCGCGCGCCCGGCGTACATCTGCGCGCGCGTCCTGCCGTGTACGGCGATAGCGGCTGCGCCGCTGCCCTCGCACATGCGCGCAAAGTCCACGGCGTTGACGCTGCCGTTGTCCCAGCCCTTGCGGAACTTCACCGTGACGGGGCAGCCCGCGCTCTTTACGACGCTCCTGATTATTTCCTCTGCAAGCTCCGGTGTGCGCATGAGCGCGGAGCCGTCGCCTGATTTGACGACCTTGCCGACCGGGCAGCCCATATTGATATCGATGATATCCGCCCCGGATATCTCGCGCGCCATGACCGCGGCCTCGGCCATCACGTCCGGTTCATGGCCGAATATCTGCGCGGCGCAGGGGTGCTCGTCCTCCGGGATATAGAGCAGAGATTTTGTCTTTTCGTCCTTATATACCAGCGCCTTGGCACTGACCATCTCGGTCGTCGTGAGTGCAGCGCCAAGCTCGGTGCATATCGCACGGAACGCAAAATCCGTGACCCCTGCCATCGGCGCAAGCGTCATTGGGCCGCTTATTTCAACATTGCCTATCTTCACCATAATATATCCAGTCCCACCGGGCAGTGATCCGAGCCCATGATTTCGGGCAGTATGTAAGCATCCTTTATGTTATCACGCAGCCTGTCGGATACGACAAAGTAGTCGATGCGCCAGCCGACATTGCGCTCCCTTGCCGCGGCACGGTAGCTCCACCATGAGTACGCGTCGCGCCTGTCGGGGTATAGATAGCGGAAGCTGTCGGTAAAGCCCGCGGATAAAAGCTCGGTGAACTTCGCGCGCTCCTCGTCCGAGAAGCCGGGGTTGCCGACGTTTGCCTTGGCGTTCTTGAGGTCTATCTCCTCATGCGCGACGTTCATGTCCCCGCAGACGATGATGGGTTTCAGTTTGTCAAGAGAGCAGAGATATTCTCTGAAAGCATCCTCCCAGCTCATGCGGTAATCAAGGCGCTTGAGCCCGTCCTGCGCGTTCGGCGTGTAGACGCAGACAAGGTAGAAGTCCTCATATTCGAGCGTTATCGTGCGCCCCTCGGTGCCGTGCTCCTCAATGCCGATGTTATAGGAGACGGAGAGGGGAGTGTGCTTTGTGAATATTGCGGTGCCGGAGTAGCCCTTCTTTTCGGCGTAGCACCAGTAGCTCTCATAGCCGGGAAAGTCGATATCGATCTGGCCCTCCTGAAGCTTCGTCTCCTGAATGCAGAAGAAGTCTGCGTTCAGGCTCATAAAGATATCGTCAAAGCCCTTTTTCCGGACTGCGCGCAGTCCGTTAACGTTCCATGAAATAAATCTCATTCATGCTTCTCCCCGGCGTTTGAGTTCATGCTGTCCTCATAGCCGTGCGCGTCGGTCAGCGCCGCCTTGTACATGCGCGGCGCGGGGCCTGCGGCCATGCCCTTGGTCGCTTCCGTCTTCACCGCGACGACGCGGTTTATCGGGAATCCCTGCGCATGGAACTTCGCCTCATAATCCGTCATGACGCCGACGGGGCCGTTCGCGTGCAGGTCATTGGTCTTTTCCGACAGCGCCCAGCCCTCGTTTTCAAACTGCTCGAGCGACCAGCTGAAGAGCGGAGTATTGTCGGTCTTGAAATGTATCTCGCCGCCGAGCGGGAGCACGTCCGCGTAGAGACGCAGGAAGCCCGGGAAGGTCAGGCGGTGCTTTGCATCGCGGCTCTTCGGCCACGGGTCGCAGAAGTTTATGTATATGCGCGCGGCCTCACCCGGGGCGAACATCTCGGCGAGCTTGATAGCGTCGCCGTCGATGAAGCGGACGTTCTTTATGCCGCGTTCGCGTACGCGCTCCATCGCGAGGATCATCGCGTCGGGCACCTTTTCCATTGCTATATATAATGTATCGGGCATCAGCTCCGCAGTGTCCGCGGTGAAGCGGCCCTTGCCGCAGCCGAGCTCAAGATAGAGCCTGTCATAGCCGGGGAAGCTCTCCAGCCATTTCCCACGCAGCGCGGCGGGATCGTCTATAAGATATTCTGCGCACTTTTCCATACGCGGGCCGAGATTCGACCGCTTTCTCATCCTCAAAAGAATCACACTCCTGTTCAAAAGAATACCACAACGGAAATAAAACATCAATCTATAAAAGCTGAAGTTGACTTAAGATTTTTTGAATAAAAAAACCGCCACTCGGCCAAGTGACGGTTGTTTGAATAAAATCTAATAACTAATACGGCTAACCGCTTTTTACGGTTACCTTTCAACTGTATTATAATCAAATCGGTCGGTTTTGTCAAGAGACGAGACCGACTTTTTGCTTAATTGGGACTTTCAATCCGGGCAGTTACCTGCCTTAAGCATTCGCTTTCCCGTACATCAAAACAGTTTTCCTTCGGTATTTTCGTTGAACGCCATGTGGATGACGAAATCTTTCTTTGATTTGTCGTATGACCAGTCGAATTCGCCGCCGTATTTTTCGACGATTCGCTTTATGCTCTTGACGCCCAAGCCGTGGTTTGCCTCGTCGCTTTTGGTCGTCAGGAGCGTTTTCCCTGCCGTGTTCGGCTGTTTGCTGCATGAATTCGAGCAGGTCAGTATGTCGAAACCGTTTATCCTGTTGAGAATTAAATCTATGTGTTTCTTTTCTGAGGTACCCGCCGACTCGACTGCGTTATCGAGCATATTGCTCAGGAGCGTAATAAGATCGGGATCCTCAATATAGCTGAAGTTAGCGGTCGTCACCGAGACATAGAAGTCGATCCCCTTGGAGTCGCACAGATACTGATACTTGTTGATAATGAGATCGAGCATCTTGTTCTTCGTATTTCCGAAAGTCGAATGGGTCTTAAGCTGACCGTATACTTCGTCAATATATCTGTCAACCTCGGGATTGCCGGCGAGACTCTTTATGACACCGAGATGATTCTTTTCATCGTGCGCGAATGTCTTTAGACGGGTGTTCTGTTTTTCAAGAATATCATAATATGTCTGATCGACGCTGAGCTTTTCTTTTTCGAGCTTGATCTGATAAAGCTCGTCAATATTCTTCGCCGTCTGACCGTAGAATACATATGTAAGTATAATAGCGAAAATAATCGCGACGCTTAAGCCCATGACCATGGCGTTTAACTTCGGCGCAAGGTCATATTCTGCCGATATCTCCCAAAGCGTATAAAGCACGGCAAGACCGCTCACAGGGAACAAAAGCAGGAAAAACGGCGTTTTCGTCCTTTGCCTGCCCTTGAGATATATTCCGCAAAGCGTCGCCACCTTCGAAAGTACAAAATATAACGACTTGTTGGTTATGCTGAATATAAAGTAGGTCGAAAGCTTTGAAGTATAGGCGTTGATTCCCAGGCTCGTCGTCGCCGAGACTATCGTCATCAGCAGGAATTCCGAACCGCCCATGACCGTTGTCAGGAATATTGCGCCGAGGATCGCGCTTCTCGGTCTGCACTGAAAGCAGGTGTACGCAAAAACAATATTCAAAAGGCAGAAAACAAGAAAGTTTAACGCAACCTGAAACAGGAAGTGATACTGCAAAAACATTGCGGCATACAGCCCTGCGCCTATCAGGAGAATATGGCTCGTCTTGCGCTTCGGCTCAAAGATGTCGCTGAAGAACGAGAAAGCGATTAAAAACTCTATAACATAAACAAGAATATTTATGGCTGTTTTCATAATCAATGCCCTCCGAAATAGTTGAAGAAGTATTTTCTGAATTCGGCCTGCTTCCTGTACGCGATAGGAATATCATATTTCTTCAGCAGGGTGACGGTGTCACGGGTGTAATTGGTTATATGCTTCATATTGATTATAAAGCTTTTATGAACACGGTAAAAATATGAAGCTGTCAGCTTCTCTTCCCAATAGCCGATCTTGTTTTCGGATATGTATGTTTCTCTGACAGTGACGACGGTCGTCGTTCTTCCGCTTATCTCGATATAAACGATATCGTCTGAGGCGATGTTCACAGTTCCTTCGTTGTTCTTCAAAAGAACGGGGATCTGCTGATTGTTTATAGTCGAAATAGCTTTGTCCATACCTCGGACAAGTCTTTCAATATCAAGCGGCTTTCGGATATATCTGAAAACGTTCATATCCATAGCGTCGTCAAGATATTTGTCATGGGATGTTATAATGAATATAACAATATAGGGGTTGACATCTCTCAAAGCCCTCGCCGTTTCGATTCCGGTATAGGGCGCCATCTCAACATCCAAAAACGCAACCTCATAGAAGCCGGGGGAATCATGAAGATCTCCGCTGTCGTTGAAAACTTCGATCTCGGCTTCGACCTTCTTCTCGTCAAGCAATTCTTCAATATGCAGCTTGACTTCCTGCGCATACATATTGTCATCATCACATATAACGATCTTCATATTTTCTTTCACCACCGCACAAAGGATATTCGCTGTCGGTGCTAAGCACAACACAATAAATATTATATCACGTTAAAGTGCTTAAGTCAATTTAAACGTCAAAACTTTAGACAAAACTTTTCGGTTTTGAATATCATAAACGATTTTTAAATCATATATCATCGCCGTGAATGTAGCAGTCGATAAGTTTCCAGACGGTTTTCTGCTCCTCGACGGTCAGAAGCGAAAGCATATCCGCTATGTCGTTGACAGCGTCGTCTCTGAGTATTCCCGAAAGAAAGTAGTCGGCATTGCACATGAGCGTATCGCACAGAAGTATGAAGTTCCCGAATTTCGGGTAGCATTTTCCGTTTTCGATGTTTGATATCTGGTTATCCGAAACGCCCATCAGCTCGGCGAGCTCCGACTGTTTTATGCCGAGCTGTTTTCTTCTCTGCATTACACGCAGGCCGAGTATCTTTTTCCTTTTTGAGTCGTCCATTTCATCACCCTATTGAATGGTAACATGATAAAAAGAGCAAATGAACAAAATGGGATTTACTATATAAATAGCATTTGTAAAACTTCAAATTAAATTCATTTTTAAAGCTGTATTTTGGATTTGTGCAGTTAAATTTATGAAATTATGCAATAACGAAATTCGTGTTGAAATCTGTCACGGCATGGAGTATTATGCGTTCATCGACACGGACAAAGGCCGGTCGAAATTATTATGAAAGGGCAATACCAAAGAGTATTGCAAAGGTACGAAAAAATGAAGAACATGAAGAAAAAGGTTGCAAATGCGGTTATAGGACTTGCAAAGCACGGTGTCAAGAACGACATCAACTCAACCGGTTCAGGCTGGAACTATCAGCCGAGAATTCCTGCAGCGGCAGATAAGTATAAGAAAAACTGAAAATGATCTATTCTCTATCGGCTAAAATATCCGAGCGCCTGACCTCCATGGGCTATGTTGACCCGGATGAGACAGAAACGGTGGCTTACGGCTTTTTCACAATGCTGTCAAAAATAATCTATGCCCTGATAGCTTTTTCTCTCGGGGCGCTTATGGGCAGATTGCCCGAAAGTATGGTTTTCTATTTTTCCGTTCTGTTTATCAGAAAATATTCGGGAAGCTTTCATGCCGACACGGAGGGGAGATGCTTTGTCATTTCATCGCTCAGTATCGCTTGTTCGATTTGCCTGTTGGCTCTCAGTTGTCTGTACACCGAAGCGGCTGCTGTATTGATAATACTGTCCGCGGTTTCGGGTGTCGCGATTGTTTGGCTTTCACCTGTTCCTGCGATTGAAAAACCGCTCGATGAACGGGAGACGGCGAGATTTCGGCGAAATGCGAGAATAAGATTTGCGGTTCTGTCTGTTCTCGTCATTGCCGCAGGCTTCACGCCGTTCAAAAGTTACTGCTACGCAGGGCTGTCGGCGATAGCGCTTGTCGGAACATTTTTAGCGATAGGAAAGGTCAAAGTCAATTTTGTACTTAACAACAAAGCTTAAAAAATCACGCCTTGCTTTTTGCAGGGCGTGATTTTTTGCGTGGATCGGCGCAGAGGCACAGAAATTGTCGCAATGATTACGATTTCGCCGTGCCGTTAAGAAATTCTTCGACAGCGGCGTTGAATTCCGTATGGTTTTTGTCGGCGACGAAGTGGTCGCCCTTGACGAACACAAGCTTTGAATTCGGTATGCCTGCGGCAATTTTCTCGGTGTGTTTGTGTTTGATGAGGTCGTTCGTGCCTGCGATAACAAGGGTCGGGGAGGTTATTTCCGACAGGTCGGAGGGGTCGATGTTCGGGTCTTTGACCATGAGCCCGAGCATCTCTTTTTTCGCCTTGGCTTTCGGATCGAAGAATGCGAAGAAAGAAGCGAAGCTTGCGGCAAAAGCAGAGAAACAGGCAATGCGTGAAGCAAAGAAAAGTGCAAAGAAGAAAAAGAGCAGTTCAGCTACAGCACATCCAAGACAGCAGCCGGAAGGGAAGAAGGTTTCAGGAGAAAAAGGTGGAACCACTGAAAAGAAAGTAGCAAATACTGCCAAAGATAAACGGATTACAGCACAGCAGTCCATTCCTTATCATGAGATGGGGAGAGATGGTATCTGCCGTGTGCAGGATAGATTTTATTCCAAGACCATCCGTTTTTATGACATCAACTACCAGTTAGCTCAGAATGAGGACAAAAATGCGA
>USMJ01000068.1 GCA_900555805.1 uncultured Oscillospiraceae bacterium
GCCATACTGACGTATGGCGAGACGAAAAACGCCCGAATGTGCGGGAAATTATGTTTTTCAGGCGTATAGGGCTTGATTTCTCTCAGCTTAAGCAAGCCGAACCGCGGGTTTTGCCTTACACCTTCGTGCAGTAACTTCCCAAATCGCAATACTCGTCGTACCGCAAAATATAACTTCGCAAAGACAGAGCCATAAACAAAGAAAAAATTTATTTCAAGAACACAGTCTGCGTGTACCTCATAAAATGATATTGAAATTTAAGTATCTTTTACTTAAAGCTTTCAAATCTATAAACAGGAGGTATTATTTGTGGATAACAAAGGCTTTAGTTCCTGTGACAACACACGGATCAAGGAGGCTGTCTGCATCGACACCAACAGAGTTTACGACTCGTGCGCGGACAAAGACTGCCTGAGCGACCTGCGGCTTATCTTCACAGACAGAGCGCAGTGCGTCGTTGACAAGGCGACAAGCGTCAGATGCCGCGGCGCAGAAGTCATAAACGCAAGCATAAACGTCGAGAGCGTTCCGTTCAACAGAGGCTGCTACAGTGTTGACATCACCTATTATTTCAAGGTCACTATCGACGTCTGCACAGCTCCCTGCGCCGCTCCCGAAACCGTCTGCGGTCTGACGACATTCTCCAAGAAGTGCATACTCTACGGCTCGGAGGGCAATGTCAAGGTATTCACGAGCGAGCATCCGACAAGCGACTGCGACTGCGAAAGACCGGCGAGATTCAACTCGACCGCTCCGAGAGCCAAGGTTCAGGTCGTTGAGCCGATAGTTCTTGAAGCCAAGCTCTGTACGCCAAAAGACTGCATGGAATGCATACCTGAAAAGGGCATCCCTGCCTGCATATGCGCTTTGTTCGACGGTCAGTTCCAGCCGCAGTCAAAGGAAAACGCCGTCAAGGTCAGCCTCGGTATCTTCACTATCGTTCAGCTTGAAAGAGACGTTCAGATGCTCATTCCGGCTTATGATTTTTGCGTGCCGACCAAGGAGTGCTGCATTGACGCTATGGACCCGTGCGATACATTCAGGAAGATCCATTTCCCGATCGAGGAATTTTTCCCGCCCAACTGTAAAAACGACAAGAAATAAGACAAAAGAGAAAGCCAAATTCACGGGCGGCATAAGCCGCCCTGATTCGGTTTATGCCGCCCTGTGACTTAAAAATTTTAATTTGGTATTGTTTTAACACGTCTTGCTGTGGTATATTAAAGTGTAACAAATCAAAGCTTAGACATACGGCGCAAATGCTTATATATTGACGGCAAAGGTGGTAATGTCAATGGAAGAAAAAAGAAATGTATATATCGTAGGTCACAGAAACCCCGACACGGATTCTATCTGTTCGGCGATAGCCTATGCGGATCTCAAGAACCGCGACGGCGGAAAATATCACTATACCCCGACGAGAGCGGGTCAGATAAACTCCGAGACGGAATATGTCCTCGACTATTTCGGGATGGAGCAGCCGCTCTATCTCAACAACCTCGGAACGAGAGTTAAGGAAATGGAGATAAGGCACACTCCGACCATCAAGCGTGATCTTTCCCTGAGAAAGGCGTGGCAGCTCATGGGCGACGTCAAGTGCGTCACTCTGCCCGTTGTCAACGACGACAATGTTCTCAAGGGGCTTATCACCATTCAGGATATCGCGACATCCTACATGCAGGAGCTCAGCGCTTCCATTCTTTCGGACGCCAAGACGCCGTACAGAAACATAGTCGAAACGCTTGACGCCAAGATGATCGTCGGCGATATCGACGCCTGCTTCGACAAGGGCAAGGTCATTATAGCGGCGGCGAACCCCGACGTTATGGAGGAATATATCGAAAAGGACGACATGGTCATTCTCGGAAACAGATATGAGTCGCAGCTGAGCGCTATCGAAATGGAAGCCGGCTGTATAGTCGTCTGTCTCGACTCCCCCGTTTCGAAGTCGATTCAGAATCTTGCCAAAGCGAACAACTGCACGGTCATAGTTTCTCCGCTTGACACATACACCGTCGCGAGACTTCTCAACCAGAGCATGACGGTCGACTATTTCATGACGACCGAAAACTTAGTTACCTTTGATCCGTACGACTACACCGAGAGCGTAAAGGGAGTTATGTCGACAAGGCGTTTTCGCGACTTCCCCGTCACAGATAAAGCCGGCCACTATATCGGCATGATATCAAGAAGAAATCTTCTCGGTGTTAAGAAAAGAGCGGTTATCCTCGTCGATCACAACGAAGTCAGCCAGGCTGTCGACAACATCGAAAACGCCGATATTCTTGAAATTATCGACCACCACAGATTAGGCTCGATACAGACGATAGAACCCGTATATTTCAGAAACGAACCCGTCGGATGCACGGCGACTATCATCTGGCAGATATATAAAGAGAAAAGATATGACATTCCGAAGAATATAGCCGGTCTGCTGTGTAGCGCGATTCTTTCGGACACTCTCCTCTTCCGCTCGCCGACTTGTACCGCGTTGGACAGAATGGCAAGCGAGGAACTTTCCAAAATTGCGGGAATCGACTGCGAAAAGTTCGCGATAGATATGTTCACGGCAGGCAGTAACTTACAGCAGAAAACCGCCGAAGAAATATTCTATCAGGATTATAAGAAGTTCGAATTCGGCGAAATATCGTTCGGCGTCGGACAGATAAGCTCGATGAATGAGAAGGAGCTGGAAGCGATAAAGGAAAGGCTGATGCCGATGCTCGAAAAGGTCTGCGAAGAGAGAAGGCTCGACATGGCGTTCTTCATGCTGACGGATATTCTCAAGGAGAGAAGCGAACTTCTCTGCTACGGCAAGAACGCTGACGAGTTCATTCATGAAGCGTTCGGAAGAAAGCCCGAAAACGGCTCGATTTTTCTCGAAAATGTCGTTTCGAGAAAGAAACAGCTTATCCCGGCGTTCATGAACGCTATAAATAAGGAAGATACATTGGCATAAAACTTACAAAAACCGCCCACGCAACACCGATTGCATGGGCGGTTCTTCGCATATAAAGCCGCATGAATTCCGACTTCATGCGGCTTTTATCAGTCGACAACTATCGACTTTTTCTTTCCGTTTTTGTTTCGCGGATACTCTCTTATTCTGACAACGAAGTCAAGGTTTACGGCCTCGAGAGACGAGCCGTTTTCTATCAAGAGCGCGTTGTCTTTCACCTCTTTGATGACGCCCTTGACCGTCTGTCCGTCGCTGAAGGTGTAGACTATGCACTCCTTGCCGACGAAATTCTGAGCTAATTCTTTCATTTTTGAGCGATCTCCTTTCTTTCTTTGCATTTTGATTACAGCGTAACCGTTTCTTTTCTTTCTCGCGAAATAAATCACGATAAGCATAAGAAAAATTGTCATATACAAAGGATAATTGTCCATTAAAACACCTCGTTTTATGTACGCTCGGGTCTCGGGTGAAACGAACTCCCCGATCGGGTTTGAAGTTATTCTTTGATCCCGGTCTTTTTGAGCATGAGCAGCGTGGACGACATCATGACCGCGAAAGCTGCAAACAGACAATACGGGAACAACTTAACAGTAATATTCTGCGCTATAAAGCCGAATATTATCGGCGACAGCATTATGCTGACATAGGCGAAGCCCATCTGCATACCTATGACGGATTGCGAGATATCCTTGCCGAAGTTCAGCGGAGTCAGATGCGTCATGTTTGGAAAAAGCGGACCGTTGCCGAAGCCTATGAGGAACAAACCTATCGCCGAAAAAGCGAACGGGAGCTTCAGCGCAAGCATAATTACGGCTATACAGGTCACGCACTGACCTGTTATTATCAGCTTTCGGCACGGAATTTTGGTCGCCAAAAGTCCAGAGGTCAACCTTCCGAGCGTCATTCCGACAAAATAGACGGTTATTATCTTCGCCGCATACTCAGCCGTTGAGCCTTTCGCCTCGACAAGATATGTGCTTCCCCAGACAAGGCACAGCGATTCGATAGTACAGGACGCCATGAAAACCAAAAAGCTTTCGACTATTCCCGGGATACGGACAGCCGACTTCAAACTGATTATTTTCGCTTCTTCTTCCTCGTTTTCGCCTTTGAATTTCACCTTTTTCCACACGGGCAGAGTCGCGAGCAGAAAAACAGAAATGGCGAGCTGAATGAAAAACGCGTTGCGGTAGCCCAAACGCCAATTATTATTTTTCGCCAAAGCCAAAGACATGATGTAGGGACTGAACGAAACGCCGACGCCGTAGAAGCTGTGGAGAAAATTGATGTGGCTCGCCTTATAATGCATGGCGACATAGTTGTTCAGCGCGGTGTCGACCGAGCCTGCGCCTAAGCCGAGCGGAATCGCGGAAACGCAAAGCCAGATCATATTTTTCGAAAGCGAAAATCCGAGCAGAGACACGGCGGTCATGGCGGTGCTGATGAGCGTCGTTTTAGCCGTTCCGAGCTTTTTTATGACCCTTGCGCTCCCGAAACTCGACAGGACGGTTCCGCCCTGAATGATGACGGTGATGAAGTTGACATAAGACACGGGCAGAGACATACTGCCGTAGATCGCAGGCCACGCGGCGCCGATGAGCGAATCCGGAACGCCGAGACCGATATAAGCCACAAAGATCACAAGCAAAAGTACGGTCGCCATGTTCTCCTCCGTTTTCCCATAAAATAAGGGGCGAACCGAGTTCGCCCCTTGTGTTTATGTGATAAGCAAAAATTACTTAACCATGTTTGCGATTTCTTCAGCGAAGTTCTCGGTCTTCTTTTCAATGCCCTCGCCCTTTGCGAAACGGGTGAAGCCCTTGACCTTGATGTCTGCGCCGAGTTCCTTAGCTACCTTAGCAACATAGCCTGAAACAGAGCCGTCAAAGAGGTCTGAACGAACGAAGTCCTGATCGAGAAGGCAGTTCTCTGTGTAGTACTTGCCGATCTTGCCTTCGACGATCTTCTTGAGAACAGCCTCGGGCTTTGAAGCCATCTTCGGGTCTTCCTTCATCTGAGCGACAAGGATCTCCTTCTCCTTAGCTAGAACCTCAGCGGGAACAGATGCTTCGTCAAGATATGAGGGGCTCATAGCCGCAACCTGCATAGCGACGTTCTTGCCCATAGCTTCGAACTCCGGCTTTGCGGCTGTTGCTTCGTCTGTGTCGAACTCAACGAGAACGCCGACAGTGCCGCCCATGTGGATATAGGTAGCGACCGGTGCGGCTGCGCGGACGAAACGGCGGATCTTCATGTTCTCGCGAAGAGCAAGGAATACTTCCTGAACAGCTTCTTCGACTGTCTCGCTGCCGCCCGAAATTGTGAGCTTAAGGAGAGCGTCAACATCAGCCGGATCCTGCTCAACAACAGTCTTGACGACCTTTGAAGCGAGATCGACGAACTTGTCTCCCTTAGCGACGAAGTCTGTCTCGCAGTTGATCTCAACGAGTGCGCCTGCCTTGCCGTCGCTGTAAGCGGCAACAACGCCTTCTGCGGCAACTCTGCTTGCCTTCTTAGCCGCTGAAGCTAAGCCCTTCTCACGAAGAACGTCAACAGCCTTATCAATATCACCGTCTGTCTCGACGAGTGCCTTCTTGCAATCCATCATGCCAACTCCGGTCTTTTCACGAAGGAGCTGAACATCTTTAGCTGTAAATGCCATAATAAAATCCTCCTATATAATAAGATGTAATATAACTTATTCAAAACAAGGCGGATATGAATATCAAATCCGCCCGTTGATTGTTTGATTATTCGGCTGCTGCTTCTTCAGTAGCCTCGGCAGCTTCTGCTGCTTCGGGAGCATTCTGCTCGCCCTGTCTGCCCTCGATGATAGCGTCGGCCATAGCGCCTGCGATAAGTCTTACGGCGCGGATAGCGTCATCATTGCCGGGGATAACATAATCGACCTCGTCAGGATCGCAGTTTGTGTCAACGATAGCAACGATGGGGATACCGAGCTTTCTGGCTTCGGCGACGGCGATCTTCTCCTTGCGGGGATCGACGATGAACAGCGCTGCCGGCTGCTTCTTCATCTCGGTGATACCGCCCATGAACTTCTCAAGTTTTTCGATTTCGAGCTCGAGCTTAGCAACTTCCTTCTTCGGGAGCATTGCGAATGTGCCGTCGTCCTTCATCTTCTTGAGCTGTTCAAGTCTCTTGATTCTGGTCTTGATTGTGTTGAAGTTTGTCATCATACCGCCGAGCCAACGGGCGTTGACGAACGGCATGCCGCAGCGGATAGCCTCTTCCTTGATGGAATCCTGAGCCTGCTTCTTTGTGCCGACGAAGAGAACCTCGCCGCCCTGCTCCGATACTTCTCTGATGAACTTGTAGGCTTCTTCGATCTTCTTGACCGTCTTCTGAAGGTCAATGATGTAGATGCCGTTTCTTTCCGTGAAGATGTATTCGCCCATTTTGGGGTTCCATCTTCTGGTCTGGTGTCCGAAGTGGACACCTGCTTCGAGTAACTGTTTCATAGATACTACTGCCATGATTTTATCCTCCTTAGTTTAACCGCCGCACGGTTCCGATTTGCAACGATCCGACGGATCGCACCGACAAATAATTCCCATGCGTGAGTTTTAGCCTAAGTAGTATATCACAGACGAAAATCAAATGCAATAAATTTTGAAAATTTTTTGCCGTTTTTTGAGAAAATTCTTGCCGCTTTCCTAAAGATGGCGCTGAAAATCCGAGATTTTTGTTTTCCTCAAGATCATACTCGGCGG
>USMJ01000069.1 GCA_900555805.1 uncultured Oscillospiraceae bacterium
AACCAGCTCTTTTTCTTTTTTATTTTCTTGGTCTCACATCATTGACTAATGTACAGAAATCAAAAAAGCGGCTATGAATTTCTCACAAAAGCTAAGCCGCCGATAAGTCCTTGTTTTGCGGACCTATCGGCGGTGTGTTTTTGTATGATTTTATTGTTGATTTGAATGCCTTGGAAATCGGCAAGTCAAAATGTATTGCTTTCGCTTGTAAGCATTTGTCATTCTGTTCTTTCTTTAGGCTCATATCTTATGCCGTGATCGCCGGGGAAAGGCATGTCGTGTTCTCCTTGAAGCATAAGTTCTCTGGGTATACCATCAGGAAAAGCTGTACACCGCATCAATATATCGCCGCGTCTTTCCAGTCGGTGTTTGCAATGGCTGCACATAACCACTACGGCTTTCGGGTCGTCCCGCCATCTTCTGTCTTCGTATGCCATAGAAAATATCTCCTAAGAATAAGTTATATAGCTCTTTCCGATAAAAGTCCGAAATTCATATTTGCCTTATATCTTCGGCAGATCAGTCCGTCTCCCCATGCGTTTTTCTCTTAAGCTCCCTTATCCTATCAGGGAGGTCTTCGTCTCGCAGGGTTTTATGCACATCGCAGGTGCCTGCCTTTTTTGCAGTCTCATAGTACCAATGTTTATATTCAAGCATATCGAGAGTATCCCTCAACTGTTCCATCTGTCTTTCGACTTCGTCTCTTTGGTGGTCGATAAGCTCAAGGCGCTTTTCTATTGTTGAGTCGCCATCCATGCACCAATCGACAAAGCATTTTATCTCTTTTATGGACATTCCCGTTTTTTTCAGGCACTCTATGACCGACAGCCACTCCATGTCGGAATCCTTGAACATTCTTATTCCGCCGCCTGAGCGCTCAACGAACGGGAGCAGTCCCTCTTTGTCATAATATCTCAGCGTTGAGGGAGCAGCGTTGATCTTCTTCGCCATTTCACCGACTGTATAAAACATAAATCTCACCTGTTTTTAAAAAATTTTCACTTTACCTCTTGACTTAAAGTGAGCTTTAAGTTGTAGAATATAAATGAACTTACAGATGAATTGTAACACCTGTAAGCCCAAAAGTCAATCGGGAGGCATGAAAAATGATATTAGACGAAAATTATACCTTATCGAACGGCGCGGAGATTCCGAAGCTCGGTCTCGGCGTGTGGCTCATTCCGAATGAGGACACAGCCGAAGCCGTCCGAAACGCCGTCAAGCTCGGCTACCGTCACATTGACACCGCGCAGGCATACGGAAACGAGGCAGGCGTCGGGGACGGCGTACGAACCTGCGGCGTACCGCGCGAAAAAATATTTGTCACAAGCAAGATAGCCGCCGAGAACAAGACATATGAATCCGCGGCGAAATCAATCGACAAAAGCCTTGAAAAAACAGGGCTCGACTATCTCGACCTGATGATAATTCACAGCCCTCAGCCTTGGGCGGAATTCAGAGGCGAGCGCAGATATTTCGAGGAAAACAAGGAAGTCTGGCGCGCGCTCGAGGACGCATACAAGGCAGGAAAAGTCAGGGCGATCGGCGTGTCGAACTTCCTGAAAGACGACCTCGAAAGCCTGCTTTCGTCATGTGAGATCAAGCCGATGGTCAACCAGATCCTGACCCACATCGCCAACACTCCGCTCGACCTTATAGAGTACTGCAAGGAAAACGGCATACTCTGCGAGGCCTACTCCCCCATCGCTCACGGCGAGGCTCTCAAGAATGAGACGATTCTCAATGTCTCCGACAGGTACAAGGTAACGCCTGCTAAACTCTGCATTCGCTATGTGTTGCAGCTCGGAGCTGTCTCCCTGCCCAAGACGGCTAACCCCGATCACATGAAAGCGAACGCCGACGTAGATTTCACGATAAGCGACGAGGATATGGAAATTCTCAAACACACGGAAAAGCTCAAAGATTACGGTGAACACTCGTTCTTCCCCGTATTCAGCGGAAAGTGAGGAAAAATCATGACTGATAAAGAATTCGAAAAAGAAAATGTGTTCGGTACGGGTATGCCGAACGACGCATACGCAAAATATTTTGTAGGCAACTCATATCTTAATCCGCTCACAAAGCCCGAGGACGGTCTGTTTCTCGCGAATGTCACGTTTGAACCCGGATGCCGCAACAATTGGCACACTCACAAGGCGAAAAGCGGCGGCGGACAACTCCTTATCTGCACCGCCGGCGAGGGATGGTATCAGGCGGAGGGCGAAGAGGCTCAAAGCCTCGCTCCCGGCTCGGTCGTAGTCATCCCGGCAGGGGTAAAGCACTGGCACGGAGCGAAGAAGAACTCATGGTTTTCGCATATCGCCGTAGAAATGCCCGGCGAAGAATGCGGCACGGATTGGTTCGAAGCGGTCAGTGATGAGGAGTATGATAAACTTTGATAGAAATGCCGTCCGCACGGTGTGCGGACGGCGTGATCGTCACATAAAAAATCCTGCACGGTCTGTGCAGGATTTTTTATGTGAATTCTTACTCAACCGTAACCGTTCCGTCTTCGGAAACCGTTATCTTCATTCCTGTCTTGACATAATCGAGGAACTCGTCGCCGAGGTTATCGACAGTGGGCATTGACTGATCCGTCCATACTTCGGAGAGGACCGCGCCTGCCGCGGCGAGAGAATCAATCTCTTTTGCGAACAGCAAACAAGCAGGATTTCTGCCCATAGCCGTCGCGCAGTAGAGAACCATACCGCCCGTCGTCGAGCCTATCGTCTGGGGCAGGCAAAGAGCCATGCCTGCCATGGGCTTGTTGTATATGTCGGCGTTGTTCTGGTCGCCGCATTTGGCTTCTTTATCGCCGAACATCAGCGAATGCTGAAAAGACGCGAGGGTATTGAAACCGCCGTGAGAAACGAGAGCCGTCGCTTCCGCTTTACCGGGTACTACCGGTCTGCCTTTAAAAGTCTTCATGATGATTATACCCCCTTAGTGATCTTATCAAGAATTTCAGCGCTCGTGTAATATCTTGAAGAAGTGTATGTACGAAGCTTGTTGGAGTTCGTGATGACCGGCTTCTTGCCGCAAAGCGGATTGTTCATATACATAAGCGGACAGATATAGCTGAGAACAACGCCCGTCTTCTTAAGTCTATCGGCATATTCTGTCTTGTTGAACTTCTCTATAACCGCGGGAGCGGAGGTGAATACCGTCGGGATCTGAACCTTGGTGTTGCCTGCCTTCTTGAGGCCTGCTTCGACATTTTCGGTCCACTCGACAAGCTGGCTGAATGTCAGATGCGGACAGCCGACAAAGCAAAACTTCGGCTTCGCGTCCTTGTTCTTCCAGATGCAGGGATAGCTGTCCTTGACGCGCTTGAGTTCTGCATCGTCGATGACATATGTCTTTGCGCCCTCGGCGATTATGCTCTCGCCCTGTTCTTTGGCTTCGGGCGTGAGACCTGCTATGTGATAGAGACCTACCGCGCCGTTGCTTGCCGTTGCTGCGCCGAAGTCTTTGAGGTACGCCTTAGCGTCATCTGTAAGCTCATCGCCTATAAAGTCCGTCAGTCCCTTGACATAGGGAACATCCTCCATGACTTTCATTCCGATAGCCGAGCCGAGTATCTGCGCCTCCGGCTTTTCTTTTGTCTTGACTTCGACGATCCATGTCGCCTTTCTTCCCTCATCGGTGAGAAGTCCGAACTTCGGAACAAAACCGACTATTGAACCGAAAAGTTCGATGATACCAGAATTTCGATTGCAACGTGCGCCGAGAACAGAGTTGGCGTACACAACAGCCGAAGATTCAGCCCACGAAAGAATGTCGCCTTTATTCGGAATGTTTCCTATCTCGTCGAGATAACAGGCGCAGGTATACGCGTTGTCGCTGACGATGCCCATCTTGCGAAGCTGCTCTTCGTAGCTCGCCTGAGCAGAATACATAAACTTATTGAAAATGAGCTTTTCGATCGGATTTGCAGGCACATTTTTGTCGATCGGTCTCGGGTCAACAGAAAACTTCTGCGAGCTGAGAGCGCCGCCGGCGATGAGTTCATCAACGAGCTGATAAACCGGCTTCATGACGCCTAAGCCGAATGAGGTGACAAGATGTCCCATCTTGCTTGTGACAGGTACCATTTCGGTCGCGCCGAAGGTTTCACCGTACATGACGAGGGTCTTCATTACCTTAGCCATCGCGCTGCCCTTACTGCCGTCGAGAATGGCTTGCTGTTCGGGTGTTAAATTCATTCAGATCAATTCCTTTCAAATACGCGCCCCACAAAAGTGAGACAAGAATTATTTGTCCGATAACATTTTAACCGTGTGACAAAACATTGTCAATAACCTTGCATGAAAATCGGCAGAAAAATTTTAGATAAATTTTATAAAGACATCCTTCGGTACTTGCTTTTTTCGCCTGTCGGCTATATAATATGTTTGAAAATTTTGCTTGAAAAGTGCGGTTTTCCGCCTTGAGGGCATATGGAGGAATCATTTTATGGATGCAAAATACGAAGCACTGTTTACCCCTTGGAAAATCGGTAACTGTGAAATCAAAAACCGTATCGTACTGACAAGTATGGGCGGCACCGATCTTTTCGGCTGGATGGAGAAGAACCATTTCGACAAGGACGGCGCTCGTTTTATCATGGAAGTCGCCAAGAACAATGTCGGTCTTGTACTTCCCGGCTGTCAGCCCGTTTATAACCCGATGTTCGGTCAGTGGCTTTATAAAAACAAAAAGATGTATGACGATCTGAAGAAGTGGACGCCCGAGCTTCACAAGACGGGCGCTAAGCTTTTCGTTCAGCTCACCGCCGGCTTCGGCCGCTCATTCACCATCAGCAGCATGATGGAAATGCTCTACACAAATCCCGCTCTGCGTAAGCTCAGCAAACCTTTCATGGATCTCGACAAGATCACGGCTTCGGCGAGCCCGTCTCCCAACCGCTGGTCGGACAAGGTTCCGTCAAGAGCCATGACAACAGACGAGATTCACGAAATGGTTCAGGCGTTCGCCAAGAGCTCGAAGATGCTCAAGGACGCAGGCGTAGACGGCGTTGAGGTTCACGCCGTTCATGAGGGCTATCTCTTAGACCAGTTCACACTCAAATATGTCAACAAGCGTACGGACGAATACGGCGGATCGTTTGAGAACCGCTACCGCTTCGCGGTCGAAGTCGTTAAAGCTATCAAGGAAGCCTGCGGCGACGACTTCCCCGTTTCGCTCAGATACAGTATCATTTCAAAGACGAAGGGCTTCAGACAGGGCGCTCTCCCCGGCGAAGATTATGTTGAAGTCGGCAGAGATATGGAAGAATCCGAGAAAGCCGCCAAGTATCTTCAGGACGCAGGCTATGACTGTCTCAACTGCGACAACGGTACATATGACGCATGGTATTGGGCTCATCCCCCGATATATATGCCCGAGAACTGCAACCTTGCAGACGTTGAGCATATCAAGAAGTTTGTTGATATCCCCGTTATCTGCGCAGGCCGTCTCGATCCTGCCGTTGCGGCTGAATCAATCAAGAACGGCGGCATAGACGGCGCAGGTTTCGCCCGTCCGTTCCTCGCCGACCAGGAGTGGGTCACAAAGCTCATCAACGGCAAGGAGGAGGACATCCGTCCCTGTATACTTTGCCACAACGGATGCTTCAACATGTGCCACTACAAGGGTGTACCCAACGATCAGGAGCTTTCGGACAGCTTACATCTTTCCCGTTGCGCTATCAACGCAGAGACTATGCAGTGGGATAAGCACTATATAAAGAAGACGAAATCGCCCAAGACGGTTCACATCATCGGCGGCGGTATCGGCGGCATGGAGGCGGCTCTCGTTCTCAAGAAGAGAGGTCACCGCCCGATAATCCACGAAAAGAGCAACGTTCTCGGCGGAACATTTATTCCTGCCAGCGCTGAGTCATATAAGGGCAAACTCAGAGACCTCCTTGAGTGGTACAGACTTCAGATAGCCAAGAACGACATTGAGGTTCAGTTCAATGACGAGATCAAGGACGTTTCCGTTCTCGGCGATGTTCCCGTTATCGTCGCGACAGGTTCTGTTCCGAGACTTCTCAGAAAAGTTCCCGGATATGAAAAGATGGTTGAAGGCTGCGACTACCTCACCGGAACACCGGTCGGTCAGACAGTTGCTGTTATCGGCGGCGGACTTACAGGCTGCGAGATAGCTTATGAGATTGCTCTTCAGGGCAAGAACCCGATCATCGTCGAAATGAAAGACGACCTCATCAGCCAGAAAGGTGTCTGCCTTTCGAACTCGTCATATCTCAGAGAGTGGTTCGCTCTCCACGAGGTTCCCGTTTATCTCGAAACCTCGCTTCGTGAGGTCAAGGACGGTTCGATCATCTGCGCCGACAAGTCGGGCAAGGAGATCGAGATCAAGTGCGACTCGGTCATCAGCTGCGCAGGCTATATTTCAAATCCCGTTGCCGCTGAGGGCAAGAACATTCACCTCGTCGGCGACTGCAAGCAGATCGGCAACCTTCGCTCCGTTGTTTGGAGAGCATGGGATGTCGCTATGAAGATCTAATTGAATGATCATAAGAAAGGCGTCTTTTAGGCGCCTTTTCTTTTATGTACGCGATTGAAATCGTTCTGTGATTGGGCGTGTGTCCGCGGGGAGAAGTGGTTTAGTTTGGCGGCAAAAGGTTTCCCCGTTAGGGGAAACCGCCGCAAGCCGCCTTTGGCGGCTT
>USMJ01000070.1 GCA_900555805.1 uncultured Oscillospiraceae bacterium
TTTGGCAAGCCAAACCGCGGGTTTTGCCTTTCGAACAAATCATCCCCCCGCAAAAACAACCGAAGCTCCCATAAGCAGGAACTTCGGTTGTACCTTATATTTATAATATTTATCCTTCCGAAACAGCCTGAGCGGCGTCTTTCTTGGCGAGAAACTCCTTGATCTCGTCCTTGACCTTGAAGTCGATCTTGTAGAAGAAGACGGGGATGCAGCTGAGCGCGACGCAGATTCCGGGGATCAGCCAGTATGCCGACATGACGACTGACTGCATATGCGGCGTGACCTCGGCGAAGCTCATCGAGCCCTTATAGCCCGAAAGTCCGACGACGAAGATGCCTGTCGCGACTGAAAGAGCGTTCGAAAGCTTGACCGAAAGGCTCAATATCGCGTACTGCGTGCCCTCTGTGCGGCGGCCGGTTTTCATCTCCTGATAGTCGACTGTGTCGCTGAGCATGATCATCGGTGTGTAGCCGTGAGTACCGAACATGAAGCCGATGAAGACCTGCGAAATGACTATCGCCCAGATCGAGCGGAATACGCCGGTCGTTCCGAAGATCGAGTCTCCGAATACGAATAACAGGTACGCGAGGACGCTTACTACTGTGCCGTAGAGACCGAAGATGAGGTAGGTTTTCTTCGTGCCGATCTTATTGTTGATGATCGGCGCGACAAGTATGGATATCATCGACGGGATAGCGCTGCCTATACCTAAAAGCAACGGCAGGTTCTCGCCCGTGAGGACTATCTCGAACGAACCGAGGTGAATCGTGAACTCGTCGAAAAGAACGGCGGCTGTCTGAACGCCGATACCCATAGCGATATTTCTTCCGAAGCCGAGCATATTGACAAGGAAGATTATCATGAGCATCTTGTTTGACTTAAGCTCCGTGAACATCTGCTTAAACGTCATCTTGTTCGGCTCGGACTTGACGACCTCTTTGCTCGACTTGAGCATGACGCCGTAGCAGGCGAAAGCGATAACGTCAATGATAAGAGCGGTTATGAGATATTCCTTTTCGCCGATGCTCTTGGACTTTGTGAGAATACAGGCCAGAGGAACGACAACGCTCGCGACGCAGAGACCGACGGATTTCATCGTGTTGGAAATGCCTGCGCCCATGCTCTTCTCGTCCGAATCGGGGCTGAGAAGCGCGAGCATACCCTGTGACGGGATATCGGCGAATGTCATGGCGATGTTCCAAAGTACGGTTGTCAGCGTAATGTAGGCGTACATCAAAAAATCGTTACGGAACGGGATCTTGATGAACATAAGCGTTGTGATCGCCGCGAAAGGCAGGGCGCTCATGGCGACGAACGGCTTCATCTTGCCCGACTTGAAATGGCTGGCGTCGATGATGTTGCCGATGATCGGGTCGGCGAGTGAACTGATGATCTTGGCGACAAGAATTATGACAGCGCAGATCGTAAGCTCCGCTCCGAGAATACTCGTGTAAAACTGGGACTGATAGGAATTTATGTAGCCGACCAGAGCCTGAATACCGAATATTCCGATACCGTAGAGTATGCCCTTTTTGAGTGACAGAATAGGTTGTTTTTTCTCCATGTGTTAATCCCCTTTTATTGTTTTTCCTGAATTTTCAGGATAGCTGACTTATGAAACGACGTTCGGCGTGTAGGTTATCGTGAAGCAGTGAGATCTGATAGCTCCTCCGAGAACCTCGATTCTGAACTTATAGCCCGTGTAGACCTGATTGCCGACCTGGATATATGAAACATAGCCTATGTTTTCGTTTATGCAGGCGTCATGAGAGACGATCTTGAGCCATGTTGACGGGTCGCCGTTTAGCTGAATTCCCGTTGTCGAATAGACCTTTGCCTTAAGCTCGTCGCTCGTCATCGTGACCGTCGTCATGTAGTTATCCGCCTTGACGTCGCCGTAGCTCGGTCTGCCGCCCGAAAGGTAGGCGACCTGTTCTCCGCCGAAGGTGTTGGCGAATGAAGCCGTCTTATATGCGCTCGTCGCGTGGAAGAGCGTCTGACAGACCTCGCCGTTATATGTGACGTACTGGCCGATGACTGCGTCGACTGCGGCGTACGCCTTCTCGGAGGGTGTCTTGTCGAACGCGTGAGCCGTGACCGAAACGTTATAGTTGCAGTATTTAGCGTAGGTATAGACCGCAACAGCCTGCGCCTTGAGAGCTTCCGTTTCGAAGCCCGAGCCCATCTCGGATTCGACCGCGATAGCGAGATAGTCTCTCGTGTTATAACTCGTACCGCCGAAGCTGACCGTCGCCGGGTATTTATCGCCGATGACGAGGTTCGTTCCGTAGTAATACATGGCTAAGATCTCGAGATAGTTCCAGCCGATGCTTGCGTAATAGTTAGCTCCGTTCTGGCTCATTCCGACGCCGTGGCCGTAGCCGTAGACGGTGAATGTGAATGTTCCCGACTGGGAAGCGACGGGCGAAACGGTGTTGCTTGCCGAGACGTTGCCGGCTGTGGGCTCCGCCGGGTACTGATAGTTGGGATCTGTCGTGAGAGTTCCCGGGTTCGCCGTACTGTTGCCTGCCGTGATAGCGGGAACGCTGCTCGTCGGCGCAACAGTGTTGCTGACCGACTGGCTCGGCGTACTTATATTATTATTGTTCGAATTCGACGGGTTATATATATCGTCGCCGCTCTTGAGATATTTCCAGACCATGATGACCGCGCTGAGAATAGCTATGACCGCGACCGCAACGCAGACCGAAAGAAAGACGATTCGCTTCTTCTTCTCGGTCTCCTCGATCTCGTCCTCCTGCTCCTCCTGAGCGGTGAGGATCTCCGCTTTCTGGGCAAGAAGTTCAAACATGAGAGCGAAAGCGTGGGGAACGAGGCTGTCGATCCCCTGCTGATTTCCCGTCGAGACCTTCTTCGCCTTGGCGGAAGTTCCGTCGTGGATGATTATATATGAATAATAGAAAGTCTTTCCGTCCTTTTCGCCCTCGAGAATCGGCGATATGGCGGCGCCGAAATCAGCGCCCGTGTTTCTTAAGGCGAGTCTTGTCTTTCTCGCGAGAGCGACCTGCGGCTCAAGCTCGTCTTCGCCCTCAAGCTCGACATTTTCGAAGCTGAACGCCTCGGTCAGACCGTCGACGCTCTTCGCCATGGCTTTGATATACTTGCTGTATTCGCAGTCGACGAAAGCGACGGTTTTGTCAAGCTGAATGAGAGAATAGACCGCCTTGCCGGCGTTCGCCAAGGCGTCGTCGAAGCCTGTGAGATCAACGGGTTCTTCGGGCTCTTCTTCCTCCTGAGCGGGCGCTTCGGGTTCTTCCGAAACCTGTTCTTCGTTTTCATCGTCGAATATAGAGAACAGAACTCTTGTGTTCGGGTCTTCCTTTTTCTCTTCTTCGGTTTCCTCTTTTTTCTCGCCGAGTTCCTCTCTTATATAGCCTAAGAGTGTGTCGAGTCTCGTCACATCGAGCGGAACATATATGAGCTTCGCTCCGTTGGCAAACTCAACGCAGAATCCGCAGTAAAGTCCGTCCGAGGTGATATAAAGCTCGGCGTCGGACGGAACGAGGCAGTGATCCTCCATGTCGGGAAGTCTGCCCTCAAGAAGCTCTTCTCGCTCCCTTGAGATAGCCTCGGCGATATCGGGGCTTGACTTGCTGTCAAGAGCGAACTTTCCTATAAGCTGCTTCTTGATGATGTTGTATTCTTCGTTTTCGGCGGCGACGACGACCGTCTGCTGCTCGTCGACCGCTATTCCGACAGCGTCGAGAAAATCGTCGGCGTCGTCGAACTTGGATATGTCGTCCTGTCCGAGACCGACGGGAGCCAGTCCCTCGGCGATCTTCTTTATTGCGTCGTCTGAAAGGTTCAGAAAACCTTGCAGAGAAATCAATTTTAACATTTCTTATCCTCCGTTTGATTCAGAATGGGACCGTCAGCCCTGAGCCTTGGAGACATTGCCGTAGTAATGCCACTTTTCCGCATCCTTGTATGGATTCTTCTTTTTCTTTTTATCATAGTATGCCTGGGGATAATGCGGCTTTTCGTTCGCTTTCGCGAGCGAGGTGTCAACCGCTTCGCTCTCCCCCGGTCTTATGAGCCTTGCCACAACGACAAATCTTCCCTCTTTGAAATCATAGTCGCAGGTGGAAAGCGTCAGTATCTTATCCGTCGCGACGATGTCAACGCCCGTGTCGTAAAGGGATCTTTCTTTTAAGCACTTGACATAATTCATGAACGAGGTGTCGTTTTCGAGCTTAGTGAAGTTGTACGGGAAAACATATCCGTTATCCTGGTCGGGTTCGGCGTTGCTGATGAACGCGGCGACGACCTTCCATTTATACGAGCCGTAAACCGTATCAAACTGAATGACGGGTGCTTTCTTGAAGCCGTCAAGCGATTTATACTTGTTTATCGGGGCGAAGATAGAACCGTCGCTCATATTGTGACCGTAGACGACGGTGTTTCTGTCGAGGTTCACCATGTCGTTATCGGTCGGAACGAACGGACAGCCGTATTTCGACTTCTGCTTATAGATGTTTCTTCTGAGGTAATAGTTCTCTGTCTTTGACTGAAGAACAGGCAAGCCTATTCCGAGGGAATCTACTTCGAGATAGCCGACGAAATCCTGATTTATGGCGTAGAACTTCGCGTATTTCAGTGAGATGCCTGTCGGGAACTGAACGTTCGGATAGTCTTTTCTCAGCTGCGCCCACTGTTCCTCAACCGTCAGGGGCTTTGTCGTTGTTTCGGGCTCTTTATCCTTGTCGTCCTTTTTGTCGTTTTTCTTTGTGGTCGGCGCCTCGGTAATGATAAGATTGCTGAAGCCCGCCTCCATATCCTTGTTCTTTTTATATTGCCAATACTGATTGCCGAGGACCGCAAGCGACACGACTATCGCGACAGCCGCCACGGCGAGGATTATTCTTCTGGCTATTTCGCCGCCCGTCAGCGGAGCTTTCGGCTTTTTCTTCGCCGAGTCGACGTTGACCTCTTCAACATCCAAAACATCGTAATATTCGTCCACCGAGCCGAAGTCCTTAAACTCTATATTTCTTTCCGTCGGCAGATCTTTTCTCATCTGCTCGCGGAATTTATACTCTTCGTATCTCTTTTTGATTATCTCTTTCTCGTCGGGCTTGGGCGTTTTTTCGGGGGCTTTGCGCCTTTCGGGATATCTGTTCTGCCTTTTCAGTTCGTCCTCGAAAGCGTGGCCGCCCTTATATTCGACCTTTGGGACATCCTCAATTTCGATATCCTCGACGGTTTCGACGGGCTTTCTTTCGAATTTTCTCTCCTGCGGCGTGAAGCCGACATATTCTCTTTTCGCTCCGTTTTCGGGCGCCTGATAGATTATTCTCATTCCGGAGTCGGGCTTTTTCGTTTCCTGAACTTTTTCCTGTTCCGGCTCTTTCTTTTCGTTTATCTCTCTGTCATTTCCCGAATATTCGTTTTTGTCTTCAAATATTTCCATTTTCGCCCCTCTGTTCCTTGCGATATTCTTCTAAAAGCTCGTTTATACTGACCGAGCCGATCGGTTTTTCGGGGTACGCGTCCGCATATTCCTTAACCAGCCTAAGCGCCGCGAGAGCAGACGCTTCTCGGTTTTTCTCTCTGACATCATCGCCGCGAAAGCTGTTCGTCAGCTTCCTGACCCAGACGTTTTCTCCGTCGCAAAGCGCAACATAGACAAGTCCGACGGGCTTGTTTGTCGAATCGCTCTCGGGTCCGGCTATCCCTGTTATCCCGACGCCTATATCGCTTCCGATAAGCTCTCGGGTTCCCTTCGACATCTCGGCCGCGACCGGGCAGCTTACTGCCCCGTACCTTTCAAGCATGGTATTTTCAACGCCGAGAACATTCGCCTTGACGCTGTTGGAATAGCTGACCACACCGCCGTCGAACACGCCTGACGCGCCCGAAACGTCGGTTATCAGCTTCGAAACCAAGCCGCCGGTACAGGATTCGGCTGTGGCGACCCTGAGCTTTTTCTGTTTCAGAAGTTCGACGGCTTCAAACGCCGCCTGCTCCAAACTCGGCATTTTCTTTTTCCTCTTATTTCTTATGATATCGGCTCGAATCTTGTTTCGGCGACCGCCTTTTCGATCATCGGCTCCCAGTCGACGAGCTCCTGAGCCTCCTTGACCTGTTCGAGCGTGGGTCTTGTTCTCGGGTGCTTCGGTGTGAATACCGTGCAGCAATCCTCATAGGGCAGGATCGACGTTTCGAAGGTGTCGATCTTTCTCGCGACGGTGATGATCTCCTGCTTATCCATACCGATACACGGTCTGAACACGGGCAGGGGCGTCGCTTCGTCCGTGACGCCGAGAGCTAACAGCGTCTGGCTCGCGACCTGACCGAGACTTTCGCCTGTTATCAGCGCATGGCATTCATCCTTTTCGGCGATTCTCGTTGCTATCTCCATCATGAGCCTGCGCATTATCAGCGTGAACAGCTCTTCGGGGCATTCGTCCTTGATATGCTCCTGAATTTCGGTGAACGGAACTATCGCGAAATATATTCTGCCTGCGTATTCGCTGACCTTTTTGACGAGATCGCGGACCTTCATTTCGGCTTTCTTGCTCGTATAGGGCGGAGCGGCGAAGTGTATCGCCGTCAGCTGTAAGCCTCTCTTAGCCATCATATAAGCCGCGACGGGGCTGTCTATTCCGCCCGAAAGCATAAGCACGCCTTTGCCGGATTTATGCTCGCGCG
>USMJ01000071.1 GCA_900555805.1 uncultured Oscillospiraceae bacterium
TGAAGCGCAGCGCAAACATTCTCAATCTGCCGATTTCCGAAGAAGCGGCAGCGGAAATAGCAAAACGCAGCAGAGGCACGCCGCGTATCGCAAACAGACTTTTGAAGCGCGTTCATGTCGGCGAAAAGAAAGCGAGCCTTATCTCGATTGCGGTTTCGCTTTGCGTCGTCTGTTTTTCGTCGTTCAGCGTCAGCGTTATAAGAGCGATGATAATGACCGCCGTGTATTTAAGCTCGGGGCTGTTTTCGCGGCGAAGCGACGCCTTGAATTCGCTCGGTTTGTCCGTTTTTCTTATTTGTGCCGTCAATCCGTTCGCCGTCTGCGACGTGTCGTTTCTTCTCTCGGTTTTCTCGACGCTCGGAATTATACTTTCCTCAGAAACGCTGTCTCATATCAGAGAAAACCCAAAGAAAACACGGCTCAAAACCGCGCTTGAGATAAAGCCGGTCGGATATGCGGTCGAATCGCTTGCGCTTTCGGTGTCCGCGGCGGCGTTCACTTATCCGATCGCCCTCGGCATTTTCGGCGGCGTTTCGCTGATCTCTCCGCTTGTGAATCTGCTCGTTATCCCGACGCTCGCGCCGTGTCTGATGATGTCGGGCCTGATGACGGCGCTGCCGAATCTTGGGATTCTGACAGATACTATCGGGTACGCGCTGACTGTGTTCGAGAGATACATTTTCTTCGTTGTTGAAATCTTGGCGAAGCTCAGACTTGCTTATGCTCAGACCGACAACTTAGTTTTCTGTGTGGCGATACCGTCGGCCGTCGCACTCGCTATGAGCGTACTTTATAGTATAAAAGACAAAAAGCTCAATGTCACTGCGCTAAGCGTGTCGGCGAGTATTATCATAATTGCAATATTCTATTATATTTGAGGTCATCAGATGGATAAAATTACCGAAATCGAAAGAAGCATCAACAAAACCTACCGAAAAGATATCTGGAAACGGTTCATCGCCGGCATAAACGAATACGAAATGATAAAACCCGGCGACAGAATAGCCGTCTGTATTTCCGGCGGTAAGGATTCTGTGCTTCTGGCTAAGTGTATGCAGATTCTGCAAAGGCATAGCGATTTTCCGTTTGAGGTCAAATTTCTCGTCATGGATCCGGGCTATGCGCCCGAAAACAGAAAGCAGATCGAAGACAATGCCGAGCTTTTGGGAATACCCGTTCACATTTTCGACGCTAACATTTTCAATTATGTCGTCGATGTCGACGACAACCCGTGCTATCTCTGCGCGAGAATGCGACGCGGATATCTGTATAAAAACGCTCAGCTTTTGGGTTGCAACAAAATCGCCCTCGGCCACCATTTCGACGATGTGATCGAAACGGTGCTTCTCAGTATGCTTTACGGCGCCGAGGTGAAAACCATGATGCCGAAGCTCCATTCGACCAACTATGAGGGCATGGAACTTATACGGCCGCTCTATATGGTCAGGGAGCGCGACATCATCCGCTGGGTCAACTATAACGACCTGCATTTTTTGCAGTGTGCCTGCCGCTTCACCGAGCAAGCTGAGACGGAAGGACACGAGCATCTTTCAAAGCGAAAAGAAGTCAAGAAACTCATCGAAGTCTTGCGTAAGGACAATCCGTGCGTTGAGATGAACATTTTCAGGAGTGTTCAGAATGTCAACCTGCAAACGCTTATCGGCTATCACGGCAAGGATTTCAAGTATAATTTCCTCGACGATTACGACAAATAAAACCGACTTTAAACCGCACTGCATACAGGTGCGGTTTTGTTATGTAAGCATGGCTTCATGAAGAAATATTTAACTAAAGATTATAAAAATATCCTCGCAGGTGTTGAGTTTTAATCATATATATAGTAAAATTAACTTCGGCTGAAACGGCGCACAATTTCGTCAAGGAAGGTAAAATATGGTATCAGAAGAATTCTTCGACCTCAGAAGAAAAATAATAGATAAACAGTTTTCGCGCATGAACAACATGCAGAAAAAAGCGATATATAACATCAACGGTCCAGTGCTCGTTCTCGCGGGCGCAGGTAGCGGCAAGACGACCGTCCTTGTCAACAGAATAGCGAATTTAATAAAATACGGAAACGCCTATAATTCGTCGTACGCTAGGTTTGAGCCGACACAGAACGATATAGCGCTTATGAAGGCATACCTGAACGGCGAAACAGATGACTTATTTGACATTGAAGATCTCCTTTGCGACCGCCCGGCGAATCCGTGGCAGATCCTCGCCATAACATTCACAAATAAGGCGGCGAAGGAGCTTAAGGAGAGACTTAAAAAAATGCTCGGCCCCGAAGCGAACGATATCTGGGCGAGTACATTTCACTCAAGCTGCGCTAAAATATTAAGGCGCTACGGCGACAGAATAGGCTATTCAAGCCACTTCACGATATATGACACCGACGACTCAAAGAGACTGATGAAAGAGTGTCAGAAATATCTCGGAATCGAAGACAAGCTTCTTTCACATAAAACGATTCTAAGCGAAATAAGTATCGCAAAAGACTCGCTTGTTTCGCCGACAGAGTTCGAAAAGGTATACAGAAACGATATCAGAATGTCAAAAATCGCGTCAGCATATAAAGAGTATCAGAAAAGACTGAAGCTCGCCGACGCTATGGACTTTGACGATATCATCGTCAACACCGTCGAACTACTTGAAAGTTGTCCCGATGTCCTCGAATATTATCAGAACAAGTTCAAATACATAATGGTTGACGAGTATCAGGACACAAACCACGCCCAGTATAAGCTCGTTTCGCTTCTTGCAGGAAAGTATAAAAACTTATGCGTTGTCGGCGACGACGATCAGAGTATCTACCGCTTCAGGGGAGCGACGATAGAAAACATACTCTCGTTCGAAGAAGAATATGAAAACTGTCTTGTGATAAAGCTCGAAGAAAACTACAGATCTACTCAGAATATACTTGACGCCGCCAACGAGGTCATCAGCCATAACAAACAGAGAAAAGGCAAGGCTCTTTGGACGGGCAACGGCTCGGGTGACAAGATTAACGAAATAATAGCCTATGACGAAACGGATGAGGCTAAGCTCATAGCGGACAGAATTTTCACTCTGACGTCGGGAGAAAACGGCGAGAAGTATACATTTTCCGATATCGCCGTTCTTTACCGTATGAACGCTCAGTCGAACGCGATCGAACAGGTCTTTGTCAGAAGCGGTATCCCGTACCGCGTAATAGGCGGACAGCGCTTCTATGACAGAATGGAGATCAAAGACGCGCTGGCTTATCTGACGGTCGTCAACAATCCGTCGGACGAAATCAGACTTCGCCGAATAATCAACACACCGAAAAGGGGAATAGGCGAGACGACGGTAACAAAAGCGGCTGAAATTGCGGCTCAGCTCGGTTTAAGTCTGTTCGAAGTCTGCGAAAAAGCGGACGAATTCGCCGTTCTTGTCAAAAGCAGCAAAAAGCTCATGGAATTCACCGCCATGATAAATCTTTTCAGAGGGGAAAGCGAAAAGCTCAATATAGTCGAGCTTTTCAAGCTGATAATGCAGCAGTCGGGCTACGAAGCGAGTCTCATGCTCGACAAGGAGAAAGGCGAAGAGAGACTTCAGAACCTCTCGGAACTTGAAAAGAACCTGCAAAGCTTCATCAATGACAACGGCGAGGAGTCAACGCTTAACGACTTTCTCGAAGAAATCGCTTTGATGACCGATATAGATAATTACAACGCTCAGACCGAAGCCGTGGTACTCATGACGCTACACTCGGCGAAGGGCCTGGAGTTCCCGATAGTGTTTATCCCGGGAATGGAGGAGAATATCTTCCCCGGCTCGCGGAGCATGATGAGCGAAGAGGATATCGAGGAAGAACGCAGGCTGGCGTACGTCGGAATAACAAGAGCCAAACGTATTCTCAACATAAGCCACGCAAAGTCGAGGACAGTTTTCGGACAAACCAACCGAAACCGCGAATCCCGATTTTTAAGAGAAATTCCGTCGGAGCTTATAGAAAAAAGCGGCAGACAGGAATCGTCGCCGTTCGCTTCATCGGGCAGAAACGTTTCGACGAGCAGTTTCTATTCACAGCCGCCGAAAAAGCGTTCGGGCTTCGATCTCGGCTTCTTCAACACGGAGAAGAAGGTCACAAGTTCGCCGGTTTCTTATAATGTCGGCGATTCGGTCAGACACAAGAAATTCGGCGACGGCGTTATCTTACAGATCTCGCCGATGGGTAATGATACAATGCTGACAATAGCATTCGATAAAGTAGGAACTAAAAAATTGATGGCAAACTATACAAAATTTGAACAGGAGGATCAATCATGAAAAAGTTTATCTCAATTTTTCTCGCTCTCGTGATGATATTTTCATTGACGAGCGTTGCATTTGCAAAGGACGGCGCAAATACGCCGGTCATAGTTGTCAGAGGTATGGGGGAAATTCTCTATGAAGAGAACGAAGACGGCACCAGAACGCAGGTTTTCGCTCCTGACACAAAGGGAATACTCGGCGCTGTAACACAGATCGCTCCGGCTCTCGCTAAAGCTCTTGTCACCGACGACTATTCTAAGCTCGGCGGCTCAATGACGAAGCTTAAGGATCTGTTTCTGCCTATTTCATGCAACGACGACGGCACACTTAAGAACAACATCGTCGTTGAAGAAAGACCCGAAAATGTCGGAAATTATCCCGATGTAAGCGACAACAGCGAATGGGGTATAGCCTATGCGCTCGCTGATACGGTCGGCGCCGAAAACACATATTTCTTCACATATGTCTGGACGAGAAGCCCGATCAGCATAGCTGATGACCTCAACGCGTACATTGAAAAGGTCAAAGCCGAAACTGGCTCCGACAAAGTTTCTCTCGTCGCTTGCAGCATGGGCGGCACGATAACCATGTCATACATTCAGAAATACGGCACGGACAGCCTTAAGAACGTCGTTATGGCGTCAACAGCTTTCCTCGGAACGGAAATCGTCGGCAAGCTCTTCACCAAGGATCTCGACATCAGCCTTTATGATGTTCTTGATTATTTTGGCGGATTTTTAGGCTACGACTTCGCCCAAAGCGCATTTCAGATCATCAAGAAGGCTCTTCTTCAGACAAGCGTTTCGGGCAGCGTTGACAAATTCCTTGATAAGCTGACCGTCGATCTTCTCGACACGGTTTATTCCGACGTCTTCACCGATACGTTCGTCACCATGCCCGGCATATGGTGCTTGATGCCCGCAAGCTATTATGAGAAAGCGAAAAAGACTCTCTTCCCCGACGGAAACGAACTGACATCAATCAAGACAGATGTCGATTATTATATGTATAACGTTCAGTCGAATGTTGAATCTCTCATCCACGAAGCCGAGGCAAAGGGCATCAACTTCTATGTCACCGCTTCCTATATGTGCCCCGGAATTCCTCTTTACAGCGACAACGAGTCATATACCGACAATCTTATTGATTTGAAGTACGCTTCGGGTCATGCGACCGTGGCTGATTACGGCAAAAAGGTCGGCGCTGTCGACGAGGCTGATAAGGTCTGCAAGGACGGCTCACATAACCATGTTTCACCCGACGGAGTTGCGGACGCATCAACCTGCATACTTCCCGAGCAGACATGGTTTATAAGAAATATAGGTCATATGATGTATGAATACGGCAAGGATACCTGCGGTCTTTTGGTTTATCTTCTGACAAGCGACGAAAAGGTCAGCATATATTCGAACGAAAAATATCCTCAGTTTGTCAATGTCAATGAGATAACACGCAACTTTGAAAAGGTTGAGGACAACATCAGCTCAAGCGACAGCTCGTTCGCTCAGCTTCTGTTTGACTTCATTGTCAAAATTTTCAATTGCTTATTAAGTCTTGTTAAGAGCATATAATGGACTGTAACATACTTTCTTACGGCGCTGTCGGTGACGGAATTACCGACGATGCCGTAAGCATACAAAAGGCGATAGACGAATGTGAAAAGACGGGCGGCAGGGTTATTATACCGTCGGGTCACACATTTTTGTCATCTTCAATAAAAGCCAAACCGTGCGTTGAACTTCACATTGAAAAAGACGCGGTACTCAAAGCGATCGGAGACATTGACGGTTATATACGCCCGTCGCAGACTCTCAACGACCCCGAAACCGCGCCCGTCGGGAATCCCGTCACGGATAAACCTGCGTTCGCGTTTATCTACGGCTACGGCGCGGACGGCTTTTCGATATCGGGCGAAGGTACGATCGACGGGAACTGCTACGCTTTTGTTAAAAGGCAAAATCAATACTATGTCACGGGAGATTTTTACCCGAGACCGACAATGATCTATATCGAAAACAGTCGGGATATATCCTTCAGCGGTGTGACAATGACAAACGCCCCGTTCTGGACGCTTCATCCGGCAGGCTGTGAAAATGTCGTTATAGACGGAATAAAGATAAAAAATCCGCTTGATGTCGCCAACAGCGACGGAATCGATCCCGATCACTGCAACGGTGTTGTTATCAGAAACTGTGAAATCCGATGCGCCGACGATTGTATTTGTCTTAAAAACACAGTCGGAAACCGAGAATACGGCGACTGTGAAAATATAAGGGTACACGACTGTGATCTGACTTCGACTTCGGCGGCGATAAAGATAGGCACCGAGGGTATGGCGGATTTCAGGAATATCACATTCGAGCGAT
>USMJ01000072.1 GCA_900555805.1 uncultured Oscillospiraceae bacterium
AGACCTGCCGCGAAAAGGCGATAGCAATATATCAGGATAAAGCGGAAATTTCAATGTGTCTGCCTTATCTTAAAGATAAAGCCGAAAGCTTCTCCGAAAGCATGGTCAAAAACACCCCGAACGGACTTATAGTTCTGAACGAAAAGCTCGAGGTACAGCAAATAAACGAAGCGGCAAGAAAGATGATGCACATAAGATCGGCGTCTGATATTCTCGGCGATCAGGTCGTCAGAATACTCGACCCGACGGTGTTCATGGAGGTTCTCGCCAATGAAAGAGACGTTCATAACCGCAAGACATATCTCGCCGAATACGAGAAATATGTCGAACAGACGGTTGTTTATGATAAAGATTACAGACTGCTTGTCTGTATAATGAGAGACATCACAGAGGAAGAAGCGGCGAGAGAAAGAAAAGAGCGAATCAGCCGCCAGACGGTCGAAACAGCTGACAAGGTCGTCGACAAACAGATGAGAATTGTCCAGGAGATAGCCTCGCTTCTCGGCGAAACCGCCGCCGAAACAAAGATTGCGCTTGCCAAATTGAAGGAGTCGATTTCAGATGAATAACCTTTGCGCCGAAATCGGCTACAAAAGTATAAATCATGCGGGCGAACAGCTTTGCGGCGATCATGTCGACGTTGTCGAACACGGCGAAAATTCGACGGTCATCGTCCTCGCTGACGGTTTGGGAAGCGGCGTTAAGGCGAGCATCCTCTCTACCCTGACTTCGAAGATCATATCGACAATGATATCCGAGGGGCTTTCGATCGAGGAGTGCGTTTCGACGATAGCCTCCGCCTTGCCGATATGCTCGGTCAGGGGAGTGGCTTATTCGACCTTCACGATCATGCATGTCAGGGACAACGAGACGCTCGAACTTATACAATATGATAATCCGTACGCCGTCTTTATCCGTGACTTTGAGATTTATGATTACCCGAAAACCGAGATGAATATCGAGGGTAAGAAGATATATAAGTCGGTCATCAGCCTACAGGACGGCGACATGATAACCGCCATGAGCGACGGTTGTCCCCACGCCGGAATAGGCATAGCCTATAACTTCGGCTGGAAGAGAGAGGACATAGCCGACTTCATGAAAATGCTTGCGCCTGCAGGCTACAACGCCAAAACGCTCGCGACGATGCTTGTCGATGAATGCAACAAGCTCTACGGCTATGAGCCGGGAGACGACGCGACGGCCTGCGTTGTCCGTATCAGAAAGAGAGCGCCGATGAACCTGCTTTTCGGTCCGCCGTCTCACAGAGACGACTGCAACAGAATGATGTCGCTCTTCTTCGGAAAAGAGGGAAAACACATTATCTGCGGCGGAACAACGGCCTCGATAGCCGCCAAATATCTGCGAAAGCCGCTTAAGCCGAGCCTGAATTTTGAGAAAAGCGACATTCCGCCGACAGCGGAACTTGAGGGCGTCGATCTTGTCACAGAGGGCGTTATAACTGTCAACAGGGTCGTCGAATACGCCAAGGATGCGCTCGGTGAAAATAAAGAATATGAGAATTGGAGTTTCAAACGCGACGGAGCTTCGCTCATATGCCGAATGCTTTTTGAGGAAGCGACAGACATCAATTTCTTCGTCGGCAGGGCGATAAATCCGGCTCACCAGAACCCGGATCTCCCGATAAACTTCAATATAAAAATGAATCTCGTCGAGGAGCTTTCGGCTTGCCTTAAAAAGATGGGAAAGAGAATAAAGGTCAGTTATTTTTAATGAGGGATAGATTATTATGCGAAAATTTGACACAAAGGTGCAGTACCTGAAATATAAGGTACTCCGAGAGGTGGCGCGCCAGGCGTGGAACGGAACGCTTTACGACAATCTCTTCGACATACCGAAGATAATCGTTCCGGGCAACACCCCGACCATGCGTTGCTGCGTCTATAAGGAAAGAGCCATTCTTTCCGAAAGAGTTAAGATCGCCATGGGCGGCGACAAAGACGACCCGAATGTTATCGAGGTCATATCGACCGCCTGCGACGAATGCCCGATGGGCGGATACGAGATAACAAACTCATGCCGAGGCTGTCTCGCCAACCGCTGCGAGGACGTCTGTAAGAGGGGAGCGATATCGTTCGACCATAACCATGTCGCCCACATTGATAAGTCAAAATGCGTTGACTGCGGATCCTGCGCTAAGGTTTGCCCGTTCTCGGCGATTGTCAACCGAAAACGCCCGTGTCAGAGCGCCTGCAAGGTCAAGGCGATCTCCATGGATGAGAACAAGGCGGCGAAGATCGACAACGATAAATGTATCGCCTGCGGCGCGTGCGTCTATCAGTGTCCGTTCGGCGCGATAACCGATAAGTCCTATATTTTAGAAGTCATCAAGATGATTAAAAACAGCTCGAATAACGCCGATTATAAGGTGTACGCGCTGGTTGCGCCGTCGATTTCGAGTCAGTTCACCTATGCCAAGCACGGACAGGTAATCTCAGGTCTCAAAGCGCTCGGATTTTACACTGTCATAGAGGCTGCCCTCGGAGCTGACATGGTGGCGTACGCCGAATCACAGGAGCTCGCCGAGAAAGGCTTCCTGATGAGCTCATGCTGTCCGGCATTTGTCAGTTATATTGAAAAGAATTTCCCTGCTCTTTTGGAGCATGTTTCACATAACCTTTCACCCATGGCGACCATCGCTAAATACATAAAGAGCACCGATCCGACCGCCAAGGTCGTGTTCATCGGCCCCTGTACGGCGAAAAAGGCCGAGGTCAGAAAGGAAAGTGTCAGAGAATATGTCGATTCGGCGGTCACATTTGAAGAGCTTCAGGCTCTCTTTGACAGCCGCGACATAGACATAACAACGCTTGAAGACGACGTTCTCGACAACGCCTCTTACTACGGCAGAATTTTCGCAAGAAGCGGCGGACTTTCCGACGCGGTCGCTCAGGGTCTCAAGGAACACTGTATCACCGACTTCGAACTCAAGGCGACAGCCTGCGACGGTATAGAAGAGTGCAAGATGGCGCTTCTCAAGAAGAGCAAGAACGTTCTGAATTCAAACTTTATAGAAGGTATGGCCTGCGTAGGCGGCTGTATCGGAGGAGCCGGATGTCTGACGCACGGCGAAAAGAATAAAGCCGAGGTCGACAAGTACGGAGCCGAGGCGTACGAAAAAACAATAACCGACGCAATATCGGTCATTAAGAATATATAAGGAGTGGGACGAGAAATGATTTACAGTTATTATCCCGGTTGTACCCTGAAGACAAAGGCGAAGGATCTCGACATATACGGAAGAGAAGCCGCCGAAAAGCTGGGTATAACTCTTGAGGAACTGCCCGAATGGCAGTGCTGCGGAGGCGTTTATCCGCTTGCGAGCGACGAGATCGCGACCAAGCTTTCCTCCGTCAGGGCTTTGCTCAGCGCAAGGGAAAAGCAGCAGACGCTTTTGACAATGTGCTCGGCTTGCCACCATGTCATAAAGAGGGTCAACTACGATATGCAGAACAAGCCCGATTTTGCCGCGAAGGTCAACAACTACCTGAAACTTGACGAGAAATACAGCGGCGAAACGAGAGTGGTTCACTATCTCGAAATGCTCAGAGACGATCTCGGCTTCGACAAGCTCAAGGAAAAGGTCGTCAACCCCCTTAAGGGCAGAAAGATCGCCGCTTATTACGGCTGCCTGCTTTTAAGACCCGGCAAGGAAATGGCTTTCGACAATCCGGAGAACCCAACGATAATCGAAGATTTCATCAAGGCGATCGGCGCAGAACCCGTCAAATACCCGTTCCGCAACGAATGTTGCGGCGGATACATGACAATGACCGACAAGCCCCTTGCGAGCAAGATGGCGACAATGGTTGTCGACTCCGCAAAGCTCAAGGGCGCCGACTGCATAATAACAGCCTGTCCGCTTTGCTTATATAATCTTAAGCAGAGCAGTGAGGATAAAATTCCTGTATATTATTTCACCGAGCTTCTCGCCGAAGCTCTCGGTTTAAAGTAAGGAGGGGAATGTATGGATTCAAAAGAACTGTGTAAGGAAGTCGAAAGAATAAGCGGCATCGACCCGAGAAAATGCATGAAATGCGGAAAATGCTCGGCGACCTGCCCCGCGTTCGAAGACATGGACATCCATCCGCATGAATTCGTTTCGATGCTGTGCGACGGAAGAATAGACAGACTGCTTACTTCAAAATCGCTGTGGCGTTGTGTTTCCTGTTTCGCCTGCGTTGAAAGATGTCCGAGAGGCGTTGAGCCTGCGAGACTTATCGAGGCGGTCAGAGTTTGCCTTATAAGAAACAGAAACGAGAATTTCATCTCTCCCGATGAGATCCCCGCCATGCTTGATCCGCAGCTGCCCCAGCAGGCGATAGTCAGCACTTTCAGAAAGTTCAGAAAATAAGGAGTGTTAAGTTTGCAAAGAATAGGAGTTTTCATTTGTTGGTGCGGAAGCAACATAGCCGCTACGGTCGATGTTGCCAAAGTCGCCGAGGAAATAAAGAAAGAGCCGGGCGTAGTCTTTTCGCAGGATTATCAGTATATGTGCTCCGAGGCAGGTCAGCTTCTTGTCAAGAACGCTATCAAGGAGCATAATCTGACCGGCGTCGTCATATGCTCATGTTCTCCGAGAATGCATGAGGCTACGTTCAGAAAAGCCGCCCAGTCGGCAGGGCTTAACCCGTACATGGTCGAGGTCGCGAATATCCGTGAGCAGTGTTCATGGATTCATAAGGATAAGGCCGAAGCCACCGAGAAAGCCATCATATTAGCGAGAGCGGCTGTCGCGAAAGTCAGCCTTAACGCTCCCTTACAGCCTGGCGAAAGCGCCGTCACGAAAAGAGCGCTGATAATCGGCGGCGGTATAGCGGGCATCCAGTCTGCGCTCGATATCGCCGACGCAGGCTATAAGGTTGACATAGTCGAGAGAGAGCCGACCATCGGCGGAAAGATGGCTCAGCTTGATAAGACATTCCCGACGCTCGACTGCGCCGCATGTATTCTCACACCGAAAATGGTTGAGGCGGCTCAGCATGAGAATATAACGCTTTACACCTACAGCGAAGTTGAAGAAGTCAAGGGCTTCGTCGGAAACTTCGATGTCAAGATAAGAAAGAAAGCCAGATACGTCGACGAGACAAAGTGCACGGGCTGCGCGGTCTGCACAAACAAGTGTCCGTCAAGAAAGGCCGGCAACGAGTTCAACTGCTCACTCGACAAGAGGGGAGCGATATATATTCCGTTCGCCCAGGCTGTTCCGAATGTCGCAGTAATTGACACCGAACACTGCATACATTTCAAGACAGGCAAGTGCGGACTTTGCGAAAAGAACTGCTCCGCCAAGGCTATCAACTTCGATCAGAAGGATGAGATCATTGAAGAGAAATACGGTGCGATCGTCGTTGCGACAGGCTATCAGATAAGCGATGTCACAAAATACGATGAGTTCCAGTACACCGAGCATCCCGATGTCGTCACCTCGCTCGAGCTTGAAAGACTTATGAACGCGGCAGGCCCGACGAAGGGCACGCTTCTTCGCCCGTCGAACCTTGAACATCCCAAGGATATCGTCTTCATCCAGTGCGTCGGCTCAAGAGACATCACCGCGCGCGGCAAGTGCTACTGCTCGAAGATATGCTGCATGTACACCGCGAAGCACGCGATGCTTATCAGAGAGAAATATCCCGATGTTAAGGTACACGTATTTTACATCGACGTCAGAACTCCGGGTAAGAATTTCGATGAGTTCTACCGCCGAGCCGTTGAACAATACAGCGTCGACTATATCAAGGGCATGGTCGGTAAGGTCTATGAAAACGACAAGGGCGGCCTGACCGTCAGAGCCGTCAACCTTATCACAAACGAGCGCGTTATGATAGATACCGATATGGTCGTACTCGCGGCTGCGATCGAACCCAGCTCAGGCGTTAAGAAGGTAGCCTCCATGCTGACGGCGAGTATCGACACAAATAACTTCCTCACGGAAGCTCACCCGAAGCTCAAGCCCGTCGAAAGCCCGACGGCAGGCGTGTTCCTTTCAGGCGTTTGCCAAGGCCCGAAGGATATCCCCGAGACTGTTTCTCAGGCAGGCGCGGCGGCTGTCAAGGTCGTCGGACTTCTCGCCAAGGACAAGCTTGTCACAAATCCCTGTACGGCTACGCCGAACGAGCTTATGTGTAACGGCTGTTCATCATGCGAAAAGGTTTGTCCCTACGGAGCTATCAGCTATATTGATAAGCTTGTCAACGACCACGGCATTAAGGAGACAAGACGCATTGCTTCCGTCAATTCGGCTGTCTGTCAGGGCTGCGGCGCCTGCACGGTCGCTTGTATGTCCGGTGCAATGGATCTGCGCGGATTCACGAACAAACAAATCATGGCGGAGGTTGACGCAATATGCAAGTAAACGAATATAAGCCGCTTATAGTGGCGTTTTGCTGCAACTGGTGCTCTTATGCCGGCGCAGACCTTGCGGGAAATAACAGACTTAATTACCCTGCCGACGTTAAAATAATCCGTGTGCCTTGCTCGTGCAGAGTAAACCCGATGTTTATTTTACGCGCGTTTCAGCGCGGGGCGGACGGCGTAATTCTTTGCGGCTG
>USMJ01000073.1 GCA_900555805.1 uncultured Oscillospiraceae bacterium
CACCGCAGAGACTCCCCGCTGTCGCCGAAACCCCGATAAGCTCAAACTCGAACGCAAACCGACCGATAAGCGGAATGTCCGAAATATTTTCCAAAGCCAAAACAGACATCTGTCTACAAACTCAACCCAATTTTCGCCAATTCTTAAGATTTCCTTAAGAAAACCTGACGATTTCCTTAAGTTGGTTGCATTTAGGCAAAATTTCAGTAGAATGGAATTGCAAGGGAAAAGTGTTCAGATAAAAATAAAATCAGGAGGAAAATATCATGAAAACTTTAAAACGGACATTATCACTATTCTTAGCTTTGCTGACGGTTATGTCTGTTGTAGCGGTCGGTGTAGGCTCAATTAGTGCTTCGGCAAAACAACTGACAAACGGCACATTTTATTATTATGTGTCAAAAAATAAAGTGTATTTGGACAGAGTAGTCGACATGGACTACACAGGCAAAACGCTCGTTATCCCGGCGAAAATCGACGGAATGGAGGTTGCATATATCGAATCAGACGGTCGTGACTTATTTATGTATCTGACAAGAAGCGGAAACATTGATACAATAACTTCTATAAAGATCGAGGAAGGCATTGTCCAACTCGATCACGGAAAATATAACGATCCGGATTACGAAGAAGACAGAGAATTTGACGATGATGAAGACCTCGGCACAGTAGGCATATTTGAAGGACTTAAAAACCTTAAAAATGTATCTCTACCTAAGTCTCTGAAAGCCATTGATTTCGGAATGTTCCGTAATTGCACTTCACTCAAGTCTATCAAAATTCCCGAATCTGTCGAATATTTCGGTACCAATGTTTTCGACGGCTGCACCGCTCTCAAATATGTCAACCTGCCGTCAAACATGAAGGAGCTTCCGAAAAAGACATTCAGAAACTGTAAGTCTCTTGAATCCGTAAAGCTTCCGTCATCGCTTGAATATATAGGCGAATCGGCTTTCGCTTATTGTGAATCTTTAAAGGGAGAACTGAAGCTTCCTAAAAATCTTGAAAAAATAGATGATATGGCTTTTTACGGCTGTAAATCTCTCACGGGCAAGTTAAAGATTCCCGAAAAGCTTAAGGAAATCAGCGGTGACGCGTTTGCTCTTTGTACAGGGCTTACGGGCTACCGTGTAGCGGAGAAGAACAAGTATTTCTCACAAAAAAGCGGAGTTCTTTTCAACAAAAAGAAAACAGAGATCAACTGCTATCTTTCAGGCAAAAAGACAAAGGAATATACAGTTCCATCGACTGTTAAAGATATCAAAGCGTACGCCTTTTCGGGAACAAAATATCTTCAGAAGCTGACACTTTCAAAAAAGATGACCGAGACGGGGATTCTTTCTCTCGCCGGATCAAATGTCAAAGAGGTCGTTCTGCCGAAATCAATTAAGCGTATCAGCAACGGAACCTTTGAAAATTGTAAAAACATAAAGACGATCAAGATCCCGTCAAGCGTTAAATATATAGATTACGGAGCTTTTGCAGGCTGTATAAACCTTAAAGAAATAAAAATCCCGTCAAGCGTTACCGAGATAGGCGGCAGTGCGTTTGAAGGCTGTACCGGTCTTGAAAGCGTAACGCTTCCGAAGTCGATCAAGACAATATCCTCCGAACTTTTCAAAAATTGCAAAAAACTCAAAAAAATAGAAATTCCGTCAAGCGTGAAAAAAATAGAATTTAATGCGTTTGAGGGCTGCGGCAAGCTTAAAAGCATAACGCTCCCGAAGTCGGTCAAAGAAATAGGCTATGAGGCGTTTGGGGATTGTAAGGCTCTCGCAGAGATAAAAATTCCCTCAAGCATTAAGAAAATTTCCGAGCGCACTTTCATCAACTGCAGCAGTCTTAAGAGCGTGACGCTTCCGAAGTCAATTAAAAAAATATACAGCGAAACATTCAAAAATTGTAAAAAGCTTAAAGAGATAAAGATTCCGTCGAGCGTTCTGCGGATTGAAGCATACGCTTTTGAGGGTTGCAGCAGCCTTAAAGAGCTGAAAATTCCGTCAGGCGTCACGAAAATCGGTGAAGCCGCATTCAGAGATTGTATCAACATCGAAAAAATTACGCTTCCGAAGTCGATTGAGATAATAGATGACGGATTGTTTTCAAATTGCAAAAAGCTTAAAGAAATTAAAATTCCGTCAGGCGTTACCGTAATCGACAGCCGTGCGTTTGAAAACTGCTCCTCCCTCAAGGAAATTAAGATCCCGTCAGGAGTTACAAAAGTCCATATTGCTGCATTCATAGGCTGCAGCAGCCTCGAGAGCCTGACATTCCCGAAATCTGTCGAAAAAATATACAGAGGCGCGTTTGACAATTGCGAAAACCTTAAATCGGTCAAAATACTGAATAAAGATTGCAAAGTCTATTACACAGATAAGAAATTAACGGGCTGCAAGCCGACAATCTACGGCTACAAAAACTCAACAGCCCAGAAGTTTGCGAAGGAAGCTAAGTTAAAGTTCGTCAAGATCAAATAACACCTTCCCAAAAACATTAACAGCTACAATTTTCTCATACCCCACGGCGGCCGCGCATCTATTTGCACGGTCGCCGCTTTCTATTATATATTATATATACACATTTTCGGCGATGATTTTTACCTGATTTAAGCACTCGCTCGGCGCGTACAAAAAAATAAAAAATTTTTTCAAAAAACTATTGACAAAAGTTAGCACCCGGTGTATATTATGATCATGAGTTAGCACTCTAATGATGAGACTGCTAAAACATAAAGAGGTGAGGAAAATGGAACTGACGGACAGAAAGAAAAAAATACTTTCGACCATAGTTGAGCTTTATGTCGGGTCGGGCGAACCGATCGGGTCAAAAGCGCTCATGGAATATCTGCCGTTTTCGGTTTCATCCGCAACCATAAGAAACGAGATGTCCGATCTCGCCGAAATGGGCTACCTCGCTCAACCTCACGCCTCGGCGGGCAGAGTCCCCACTCAGAAAGGCTATCGGTATTATGTCGACAACCTCATGAGCGAAAGCGCTCTCGGCGAGGACGAAAAAAAGCAGATTCGCCGCGCGATAGGCAACAATATCGGCGATCCGGAGAAGCTGCTTGAAAAGGCGAGCGAGCTTTTGGCGAAGATGACGAACTGCACGATCGTCGCGACAACTCCGACGGACGCAGGCGCGCTTGTCAAAAGAGTCGAGCTTGTGCCGATAGGAAACAGGATAGCGATGATAGTGCTGATGACTTCGACCGGTATCATCAAGGACGGCGTTTGCAAGATCGACGTTCCGCTGACAAAAGAAATGACGGATGAGTTTCACCGCATTGTCAGCGAGAAGTTCATCGGAATGCCCGTCGCCGATATCGGAATGGTCATGATCCAGACGCTCGTTGCTTCGTTAGGTGCGAATGCGCTCATAATGTCGCCGCTGTTTGTTGTTCTCTCCGACCTCGCGAATCAGGCGGTTCAGGCGGAGGTAAGGCTCAACGGCAGACAAAATCTTCTTAATCACAGAGAATACAGTTCCAATGCGTACGAGATGCTTGACTTCTTAACGGATGATGATAAGCTCGAAAGGGTGATGTCATCTGCGAAGAACAATTTGCAGGTTGTCATCGGCGCGGAGAATATGTATAGACAGCTTGAAAACTCGACAATGATAATTTCGAGGTATTCGATCCAGGGTCATGACGGCGGAGCGATAGGAATTATCGGTCCGACCAGACTTGACTACGCGAAGCTGATTCCCAAGGTCAGATTTATAACAGACCTTGTCGGAAGGCTCATGACGGATACGCTTGAAAGCGAAGAATAGAGGAGATGAGGTAAATGGCAAAGAAGGAAAAGCAAAAGGAAAGGGAAGAGAAAGAAAAGAAAATGAACGAGAACGAAACACCGCAGACCGAAGAAGCCAAGGAAAACGCTCCCGAAGAAAAGAGCGAGGAAGAAACCAAGCTCGAAAAGCTCACCAAAGAGCTTGAGGCCGCGAAAGAGGCGCATATTAGAACTCTCGCTGAATATGATAACTTCAGAAAGAGAACTCAGAAAGAAAAAGACGCCATCTTCGGCGACAGCAAAGCCAAGGTGCTGACCGAGATACTTTCGGTGCTCGATAACTTCGAGCGCGCGGCGAATAACGATTCGGCGGACTTTGAGGCTTACAGAAAAGGCGTTGAGATGACCTTTGAAAGCTTTACCGCTCTGCTCGGAAAGTTAGGCGTCGAGGCTTTCGGAAAGGTCGGCGATGAGTTCGACCCCAACATCCACAATGCGGTCATGCATTGCGAGGATGAAAATCTCGGAGAAAATGTCGTCGCTGACGTATTTTCAAAGGGCTATAAGCTCGGCGACAGAGTTTTAAGACACGCAATGGTCAAAGTCGCAAACTAAAATGTATAATATATAATTGAAATATCGGAGGAATTTATTATGTCAAAGATTATTGGTATTGATTTAGGTACTACAAACTCATGCGTAGCAGTTATAGAGGGCGGCGAACCGGTGGTTATCGCTAACGCCGAAGGCGCAAGAACAACGCCGTCAGTCGTTGCTTTCTCAAAGACAGGCGAAAGACTTGTCGGTCAGGTCGCTAAGAGACAGGCGATCACAAATCCCGAAAGAACAGTTTCATCTATCAAGAGACAGATGGGCACTGACTATAAAGTAAACATCGACGGAAAGGCTTACACTCCGCAGGAGATTTCCGCTATGATCCTTCAGAAGCTCAAGGGCGACGCTGAAGCCTATCTCGGCGAGAAGGTAACCGAGGCCGTCATCACGGTTCCGGCGTACTTCACAGACGCTCAGAGACAGGCGACAAAGGACGCAGGCAGAATCGCGGGCCTCGAAGTCAAGAGAATTATCAACGAGCCGACAGCCGCTGCTCTCGCATACGGCATCGATAAGGAAAACGACCAGAAGGTCATGGTTTATGACCTTGGCGGCGGTACATTCGATGTATCTATCATCGAAATGGGCGACGGCGTTCAGGAAGTTCTCGCTACGGCAGGTAACAACCGTCTCGGCGGCGACGACTTCGACCAGAGAATTATGGATTGGCTCGTCAATCAGTTCAAGAGCGAACAGGGCATAGACCTTCGCGGCGACAAGATGGCTATGCAGAGAATAAAGGAAGCGGCAGAAAAGGCGAAGATCGAGCTTTCGGGCGTCACGACATCGGCTATCTCACTTCCGTTCATCACAGCGGACGCAACAGGTCCGAAGCATCTTGAGGCCACTCTCACAAGAGCTAAGTTCAACGAACTCACGGCTGACCTTGTCGAAGCGACAATGGGTCCCGTTCGTCAGGCTCTGTCAGACTCAGGCTTAAAGACAAGCGAAATTGATAAGGTACTCATGGTCGGCGGTTCATCGAGGATCCCTGCTGTCAACGACGCTATCAAGAAGTTCATCGGCAAGGAGCCGTTCAAGGGTATCAACCCCGATGAGTGCGTAGCTATCGGCGCATCGCTTCAGGGCGGTGTTCTCGGCGGCGACGTCAAGGGATTACTTCTTCTTGATGTCACTCCGCTTTCACTCGGTATCGAGACAATGGGCGGTATAAGCACAAAAATCATCGAAAGAAATACGACCATACCCACCAAGAAGAGCCAGATATTCTCAACGGCGGCTGATAACCAGACATCTGTTGAAATCAATGTTCTTCAGGGCGAAAGAGAATTCGCTAAAGACAACAAGTCGATCGGTATGTTCCATCTTGACGGTATTCTTCCGGCAAGAAGAGGTACACCTCAGATCGAAGTCACATTCGATATAGACGCTAACGGCATAGTTCACGTTTCCGCTAAGGATCTCGGCACAGGCAAGGCTCAGGAGATATCCATCACAGCTTCGAGCAATATGTCCAAGGACGATATCGACAAGGCTGTCAGAGACGCTGAGCAGTACGCCGAGGAAGACAAGAAGCACCGTGAAGAGGTCGACACCAGAAACGCGGCCGACCAGATGGTTTACCAGTGCGAGAAGATTCTGAGCGAGGAGGGCGACAAGTTCGACGCAGCCGACAAGTCCGATCTCGAAGCTAAGATCGAAGCTCTCAAGAACGCTCTTAAGGGTCAGGATATCAACCTCATCAAGAACGAGCAGGAGGCTCTCCAGGCTAAGTTCTATGAGATTTCCGAGAAGGTCTACAAGGCGGCTCAGGCTCAGCAGAATCCGCAGGGCGATCCCAACATGAACGGCGGCTACGATCCCAACATGGGCGCAGGCTTCGACCAGAATCAGGGCGGCAATAACGGCGGTTACACCGACGCAAACTTCACTGACGCAGAATAATAATTAAAATACCGGCACTGCATCGGAGGGATACGGCTTGTATTCAGCCGAGTCGGGTGCTACGGCGCGGGGCGGACTTAATATCCGCCCATGCGCCTTATAAGGGGATATCCCCGAAACACACGAGCATCTATCCGATGTGTGAAAGGATACTTATTTTATGGCAGATAAAAGAGATTATTACGAGGTACTCGGCGTCAGCAAAACGGCGAGCGAAGATGAAATAAAGAAAGCGTACAGAAAGCTTGCGAAGAAATATCATCCCGACCTGAACCCGGGAGACAAGGCG
>USMJ01000074.1 GCA_900555805.1 uncultured Oscillospiraceae bacterium
CCCGACTGCACAGAAACTTATGTCCTTTAGGTGCTACGCAGTTTTTAAGGCAGATTTTTGTCAAGACAAGGCAAAAAATGCAGTATCGGCGAAAATGTGTCTTAAAAACCGTATATGGTTCAACTCTCCTTAGCTTAAAATTCTAAAATCCAAGCAGAAAGCTTGGATTTTTTTAAAATGAGCGAAACCTAAACCGATTTTTTGCGGCTTATACAGTGAGAGCTCTTAAAGGAGGGATACCGATGGAGGATGAACGAATAGTCGGACTGTATTTCGAGCGCGACGAACAGGCGATCGAGGAAACCCAAAAGAAATACGACCGCTACCTTGCGAAGATAGCCTACAATATTCTTGCGGATATCGAAGATTCAAAAGAGAGCGTGAACGACACATATCTCAAGGCGTGGAACTCGATACCGCCGTCAAAACCGCAGTCACTTTCCGCGTACCTCGGAAGAATAGTCCGCCAAAACTCAATTGATATCTACCGAAAAAAACACAGCCGAAAACGATTTTTTTGTGAGTACGGGCAAGCCTTGAGCGAGCTTGACGCCGACGCGGTCGAAGGCGAAACGGTCGAGAGCCGAACGGATCTCAGACTGCTAGGGGAGAAAATAAGCGAATATCTCAACAGCCTGTCCGAGGAGGCGGCAAGCATATTCGTCTGTCGATATTACTTCTGCGACAGCATTAAAAGCATAGCAGAAAGCACGGGGTACAGCGAATCGAAAATTAAAAGCTCGCTTCACAGAACAAGAATCGGATTGAAAGACTTTTTAAGAAGAGAGGGTGTTATTTCATGAAAAGCAATGACATTATGCAGTCGATGAATTATATCGACGAAAATTTAGTTTCAAACGCAGAAAAACTGAGAAGTCAAAAGCCGAAAAAACGCAGCAAAATGTGGGTCAGGATCGCCGCCGCGGCGGCTTGCGTGAGCCTTGTCATAACAGGAATTGCGCTCATCCCCGGCAACAAACCGACCGCCTACGCAATAGCCGAAGCGTCGTATCCGAAGCAGGCGGAGTTCCCGTCGAATATCGAGGATCAGGATAAATACGACATTTATTCTGAAGCGGAGCATACAAAGCGTCAGCTCGCGGCGAAACACTTGGGCGAGGGTATGAATTTCTACAAAAATACAGCCGCCGAAATAATGGGCTCCGGCAGCGAAAACAAGGTCTATTCTCCGCTGAACGCCTATTTCGCCCTGAGCATTCTCGCCGAAACCGCAAGCGGTGAAAGCCGAGACCGGATATTGGAGCTCCTCGGAGCCGACAGCATGGAAGCGCTCAGAAAGTCGGCTAACGACCTGTGGCAGGCGGAGTATAAGGACGATTTGACCGGCAAGTGCCTGCTTGCAAATTCGCTGTGGTTGAACGACAGCGTGAATTTCAATAAGTCAACGCTCGAATCCGTCGCAAAAAACTATTATGCTTCGTCATACAGCGGAAATATGAACGACAGCGGCTTCAACAAACAAAGACAGACATGGGTCAATGATCAGACGGACGGAATTTTAAAAGAAGCAGTCGAGAATCTTAAATTTTCGCCCGAAACCGTCATGAGCCTGATATCGACAATAAACTTCCGCGCGAGATGGCAGGATGAATTCGACGAAGCCAACACCTACAAGGAAGTGTTCCACTCCGTCGGCGGCGACACAAAGTGCGACTTCATGCACAGAGAAAACGACCTGACCGTATATTATTGGGGTAAGAATTTCTCTTCTGTTCCTTTGCATCTGACCGAAAACGGAACGATGTGGCTCATTCTTCCCGACAAGGGAACAGCGCCCGAAGAGCTTGTTTCAAACGAAGATGTTATGAATATGATAAGCAGTTCGGATTATAAGAACTTCTCGTCTTTGATGGTCGATTTATCTATACCGAAGTTTGATATATCCTCCGATATCGACCTCGGCGAAAAGCTTCAAAAGCTCGGCGTGACCGATATATTTGACTTCAATAAAGCCGATTTCTCGTCACTGACAGGTAAAAAAGGCGACGTCGCTTTAAGCTCGGCTGAACACGCCGCAAGAGTTATGATAGACGAAAAGGGCGTCACAGCTGCGGCTTTCACCAATCTTGATTACGCGGGAGCGAGCATGCCCGAGGGAAAAGTCGATTTCAAACTCGACAGACCGTTCATGTTCATCATAACGGGCAAAGGCTCAATGCCTTTGTTTGTCGGAATAGTCAACGCTGTTTAAACTTAAAATTTAAGAAGAGAAATGTTGCAAGACCGCCCTTATCGGCGGTCTTGTTTGATGGTGGGGTTAATCCGTCGCTCTCGCCCACATAGAAAAACAGCCGCCCCCATAACGGAACAGCTGTTAGATTTCCTATGATCAGACCTCGGCTTTCCTTATTCCAAGTCCTTTTTCGACCTTTTGCGCCGCCTTGACTATGAGCGGCGATATCACTAATTGCAGTACCGTCACGCCGATAAACTGCGGCAGTCTTGATACGATAACCGCTTTGAGCGGATTGCCGTAGAGGACGGATATCCATATCGAGTTGAGAATGAGACTGCTGACCGTCTGTGAAATGAGAGCGGCTGCCGATGTGTGCAGTATACTCTTGCCTTTTCTCAGAAACGCGCCGTAGATAAGTCCGATGAGCACCGCCGAAAGCGTGAATCCGGGAAAATATGCGCCTTTCGGGAAGAGCATGGCCCCGATGAAGTCGCCGAGACCCCCGACAATCATTCCGCCATGCATGCCGAACATCGCGGCGGCGGTCACGGTGGCGGCGAACGCGAAGCCGAAGTTTATGTTCCAAGCGGAGACGGAGAGAAACCTGTTCATGACGACATAGAGCGCCGTCAGCATAGCGAGGGACACAAGCTCATAAAGCGGCCGCTGATTTTTTCTTTTTTCTGTCTTTTTTTCGGGCATAAAAAATCCTCCTTTATGCCCACTGCATAAGGGAGGACAGACGTTTCGAAAAGAACGTCCGAACTTTCTTAATATACAGCGGGATGCGGCTTGAGCACCGCAGAAGATCTTTCGGCCGCCCGACAACTCCCCGTTCGGGCGGAACTTAACGCACTCAAGCCTACTCTGTTTAAATTTTAACCGATTATACTGCCGAATGTTCGTCTTGTCAATAGAAATCGAAACATTTGAAAAACTTTCCTTTGATATTTACACTAAGTTAAGCACTCACCGACCCGTACACAAAACAATGGCAAGACGGAAAACGCCAGAATGTGCGGAAAATTATGTTCTTTAGGCGTATAGGATTCGCACCGTATGCTTAAACACGGGAAATCACTGGTTGAACACAAGATGGCTGTGTTTGTAGGAAAACTGGGCTTCGCTGAATCTCATCGTGACGAATTTCAGAATGTCGTCTTTTGTGTATTCGCCGCCGTCGATAGCCCACCATTTGAGAATTTCGACGATAGCTCCGGCGTAGTAGTGCGAGAGCATCGGAATGGGCGAGAGCAGGTGAGCGCCGGCCGCTTCGTCGCGGCTGAGCCGTTTTTCAAGAGCGTCGGCGATCGAGTTCGTCAGAGCCGTTGTGAACGCCGACGAAGTCGTGTTTATGTTGAGATCCGCTATGATTTCTTTGTTTTCATAGACAAAGTTGACTGTCCTTTTGCAAAGCTCGATGTATTCAAGGCGAGCCGTTTCGCTGTTTCCGAGAAGGAATCCGTCGTTGTCGAGATTGAGCGATTCAAGTTTCTTTTCAAAACAGAAATTGACGAAATCCTGCTTGTCAATGAAATGCTTATAGAACGTCGCTCTGTGAACGCCGGCTCTGTCGCAGATCTTCAGAACCGTTATGCTGTCATACGGTTCTTCCCTCATCAGTTCGAAGAATGTGTCGAGCAGTCGGGCAAATGTTTTCTGAACCCTGATGTCTAATTTTCTTACCGTTTGATCCTTCATTTGTATCCTCCGTTCCCCAAAACTTATTTGGAAATTCTCTTTTTTACTTCATCGGATATGCGCTTGATTTCGTCGGATATGGTCTTGATATCCGGCTTTTTGAATTTCTTGCCGTATTCCTCAAGGAACTTTCTCTTCTCTTTCTGTTTTTTGCTCGTTCGTCTGTATGGCTTGAATTTCGCCTCAAACTGTTCGATGATAAGCTGAGCCTGAATGATAATTTCGTCTCGTTTATAGTTGAATTTGTCGTTTCCGTCGTCGATCTTGCGGTTGATTTCGTCCGCCTTGTCGCTTATCGAATAGACGATGCTGTCATACTTTTCTTCGACGGTCGCTTTCGCTGTCTGGTACGCGTCTCCGAGTTGCTGCTTGGCTTCGGTTGCGTTCGTCGCGATGAGGTCTTTCAGCTCTTTCATCTTGTTCTTGAGCTTGATAAGACCGACCGCCCTGATAACGGCGAAAATGACATCGATAACAAAGACTGCGAGAACCGCGCTCGTTATCGGGATTATATAATTCTGAGGTATCTTAGCGAACATTCTGAGAACTATCGGGTGAACCGTCTTGACAAAGAATGTCGCGGCTATGCCCCAATAGAGCGTATGCTTGAAGCAGATTCTTCCCTTGATGTTGAAAAGCTCGTTTTTGTAGTCCCACCATCTCGCATTGAAGAGTTTTTCCATGAGAAAACTTGTGATATATTCCACAATGTCGCAGAAAAGCATACCGAGGAAAAAGACTAAAAGCGGCTTATCTCTGAACGGGTTATAAAGCAGTATAGCCATAACCAGAGCGCCCGTACCGTATATCGGACACATGGGTCCCGTCAGAAATCCTCGGTTTATCAGCTTTCTTTCGCCGAGCGAACAGTAGGTGCTTTCAAAAAGCCAGCCGACGGCGCTGTAAAAGAAGAAATATAATATATAAGTAAAAACAGTCAGCATAGTATCAGTCCTTGATAAGTTTATTGAATTTTCTCTTATACTTTTTGCTCAGCGAATAGTAAAGTTCACGCCATGCGCAGTATTTGTCGGTGAAGATGATTATATAGCTCTCTTTATATCTCGGCGGAACGACAGTGAAAGGGAACATATGATGAACTATCATATCTTTTTCCTTTTCGCTTATATTTTTATTAAGTTCGATCGCGTTGCGGCAGGCGAACTTCGGGTGCTTGTAGCCGTGAGGCCTGTGCCAGTCGCCTGAGGCGTCGCGCCAGTCGTAATAGAACAGATCGTGAAGAAGAGTCCCTCTGGCGACGGTTCTGTAGTCCCAGCCGAGCCTTTTGGCTATCTTATAGCTGAGATAAGATACGCTCGTCACATGCTGAAGCCTGTTTATGTCAAGATGCTGTTCATACTGCTCAAGGCTCTGAACCTGATCGGAGTTATAAAGATCCGAAACAAGGGACATATATTCGCATTTCGTTTCGGGCTTCAGTTTATATGACAGAATATAATGTTTAAACAGCTTCGTCATGTTGTCACCGCCATTCTAAGTATATGACTCATTATAATATAAAAAGATAAAATAGACAACTGTATAGTTAAACTTTAGTAAAATTTTACATTTTACTTAAAATTGAATCATAATTTATTAAGCAATCGGCGCATTTCGGAATAAACATAATATTTTTTTCAAAATTAACTTGTATTTATCCGACTTTGTTTGTATAATAACAGCATAATTTGTTTTGCGGCGGGTGCCGACTTGATTCGTTTTGCGGTACGAGGTAAGCGTCTGCTTTTCGAAATCGTGTGATAACACGGACACTATGCACTTATTTGAAACCGTATGATTTGCACATACGGCGCGTAACGCTGCGTATTTGGAAAAGGTGAATATTTATTATGCTTGGAAAATTCGTAAGAGTGAAGGTCACTGCGCCTATGCACTCTGTCAACAGGCGCTTCGGCTATGAGTATAAGCTCAACTACGGCGTGATCGACGGTCACGGCAGGATCAGGTCGGGCGTCAGAGGCGCGTATATTATGGGCGTCGATCATCCCGTCAGAAATTTCGACGGCAGGGTCATAGCCGTCATCCGCAGATATTCCGGACGTGGAGTAGTATGGGTGGTTGCCCCGAAAAGTACGAGGTACATCATAAACGACATCAGGCAGGCGATATCTTTCGCCGAGAAGAGCGGAACCTATGATATCGAGTGCTTGTTCGAACGCTCATGCGGCGCGGTCGTACTTGACGAAACAGAGAAAAATAAAAAAATATTGCTTATCAAAAATAAGCGTAGCGCTCATTGGGGCTTCCCGAAAGGCCACATTGAGGCAGGGGAAAGTGAAAAAGAAACAGCGGTCAGAGAAACAAAGGAAGAAACCGGACTCGATATTGATATTATTGACGGTTTCAGCTGCAAAAGCGAATATACAATTCAGGGAAAAGTCGAAAAGGCTGTTATCATCTTCTTAGCCAAGGCGAAGAGCACCCACGTCGTCAAGCAGGAGGAGGAGATCGACGAATTTATATGGGTCGATTTCAACGCCGCGATGAAAATGCTGAAATTCGAAAATGACAGAAACATCCTGATGAAAGCCAAGGAATACATTGACCGCAATAACATTTAGGAGTGATGTTCCGTGTCTGAGCA
>USMJ01000075.1 GCA_900555805.1 uncultured Oscillospiraceae bacterium
CGGCAGGCGGCCCTGTTATCGACCCGACGATAGAAAGTATCGGTCTTACGCCTATATGCACGCACTCGCTGTTCTCGCGCTCGCTGATATTTAAACCCACTTCCGTGCTTGAAGTCAGCGTCAAGAACGCCGAAATCGGGAAGCCCATACTTTCCTGCGACGGCTGCAATTCAATCGACCTTAAAGAGCATAACAAGATAATCATAAAAAAAGCCGACGTTTCGGCTCAGTTTATCAGAATAAAATCGGATACATTTATTGACGTACTTTCCCAAAAATTAGCTCAGAGGAGAGCGTGAAACGGAGTATAAAATATGAAAAAAAATATAAGACACGAAAAAATCCTTGCGCTTATATCCGAATATGATATCTCGACACAGGAGCAACTGACGCAGAAACTGACCGAATGCGGCTTCGAAGTCACTCAGGCGACCGTATCAAGGGATATCAAGGCAATGAATCTCGTCAAAATTCAGGACAGCAACGGTCAATACAAATACTCAGCAGTCAATGATGAAAGCAAGAGCGGCACGAAATATGACGCCATTCTCGCTCACAGCGTGACGGGCGTCGACTACGCTATGAACATTACCGTTGTCCACTGTCATGCAGGTATGGCTAACGCTGCCTGCGCCTCGATAGACGCACTCGATTTCAATAAATCTGTGGGAACGATAGCCGGCGACGACACGATTTTTATATTGAACAGAACGGAAGACGCCGCAAGGGAGCTTGCGGACACGATCAGAAGCATCATAAAATAAGTAGGGGTTAGCTATGCTTACAAGTCTTAAAATCAACGATGTTGCGATAATTGAAGAGGCTGTTATCGAATATGATGGCGGACTTAACATAATGTCGGGCGAAACAGGCTCCGGCAAGTCCATTGTCATCGACTCGATAAACGCCGTTTTGGGTCAGCGAACTTCTAAGGAACTGATCAGAGACGGCGCGGACGAGGCGCGTGTCAGCGCCGTTTTCGAAAATGTCAACGACGCCGTTAAAGATATTCTTATGGGGTACGGGATAGACTGTGCTGATGGGAGCCTTTTCATTCAAAGGACAATAAGGGGCGGCAGGAACATCTGTAAAATCAACGGCGAGACGGTCACTGTGAGCATACTCAAAAGCGTAGGCGACCATTTGATAAACATACACGGTCAGAATGAAAATCAGACTCTGATGGACAAAGACAATCATCTTCAATATATTGATAAACTCGCCGACAACGGACAAATTTTAGCTAAGTATAAAGAAAAATACAGCCATCTTAAAGCTATAAATAAACAGTTAAAGCAATTAAAGTCAATTGAAAGCGAAAAGGAAATCAAACTCGAAACGCTTAAATATCAGATCGACGAAATAGAAGCGGCAGGACTTAAATCGGGCGAAAAAGACGAACTTATACAGCAAAGAAATAAGTTTCAGAATATTGAAAAAGTTCGCTTTGCGCTAGCTGCGGCGGACACTATACTCAACGGAGACGGCGGCGAAAGAGACGGTGTTATATCCGAGCTTAACACGCTCGTTTCTTCGCTGAACACCTTGTCGGAATATATAAAAGAAGCCGGTTCATACGGAAGTTCGGTCAACGAAGGGATTATAAATCTTCAGGACTGTTCGGAGTTTATTCTTTCGGAGATTGAATCTTTCGGCGGCAGCGGACTTGACATCAACGCTATTGAAGAACGCCTTGATCTGATATACCGTCTGACGAGAAAATATGGTGCGACCGAAGAAGACGTTCTGTCGTACCTTGAAAAAATAAAAGCCGAATATGACGATATCTCGCTGAGCGGCGAAAGAATAGAAAAGCTTTCGGCGGAGTATGACTTGGTGCTCGAAGAACTTATTTCCGTGGGCAACGAACTGACAAAATCCAGAATTAAGGCCGGCGAAAACTTCAGCGCAAGAATCAAAGAAGAGCTGAAATTTCTTGATATGCCGAATGTCGATTTCAAGGTCAAAGTCGATCAGTGCGCCGCAACGGCGACAGGGCTTGATGACGTTGAATTTCTCATATCGGCGAACTTAGGCCAGGAGCTCAAACCTATAGCAAAAATAGCTTCGGGCGGCGAGCTTTCAAGAATCATGCTCGCTATAAAATGTGTTTTGACCGATCTTGACAGCGTTGACACGCTGATATTCGACGAAATCGACTCGGGCGTCAGCGGCAGAGCGGCTGAAAAAATCGGCTACAAGCTCAAAGAAGTTTCAAGATTCAGCCAAGTCATCTGCGTCACTCATTTAGCGCAGATAGCCTGCTTCGCGGACAATCATCTTTATATCGAAAAAACGACCGAAAACGGAAAAACACGAACAAAAGTCACAAGGCTCGGTTTTAAGGAAAGAACCGAGGAAATCGCAAGAATTATGGGCGGCTCCGTCATAACCGACGCAACGCTTCAGAGCGCGCGTGACTTACTCGAAAGAGCCGAAAAAAGTTCATCATAAAACTTATCCTCCCTTCATAGAATTTTCTTGAAGGGAGGAATCTTTTATGAAGAAAAAGTCTCAGAAATCCAAAAAGCGAGCTCAGTCTTCGGAAAAGAACGAACTCAAAGCGTACATAATATCAGCCGTAAAAAGCCTGATATTGCTTGTTATTCTGTTCGCTTTATCGGCGTTTATTTGCTACAAGGCCGACGCCGATCACAAGTATTATTTCGTTATAATGATTATAATCTGCACTGTTTCAAGTTTTTTCGGCGGCGTGTTCGCAAGCGGCAAAATGAAAGAAAAGGGGATAATCTGCGGACTGATCGGCGCGCTGCCCGTTATTGTTTTCACGGTGATCGCTTCCGTTGCCGCAGGTGGCTTTATCCCGGGCGTTAAACTGCTTGTTGCGTGTCTTGCCATGCTGTTATCGGGAACGGTCGGCGGAATACTGACGGCGAATATGAGGAGATAAAATGAAGTTCAGAACCACAAAAACAATTGATCTCGATAAATTTTTCAATGTCGAATTCAACAAAAAATATCCTATAATTTCCTGCGCTTCGGCGATGCTCGGAATTATAGGCGGAGTTATATTGCAGTATGTTGACAAAACGGTCGGCGACGGATCGGCCGGAATTTTCAATGAGTTTTACACGCAGAACGCAACTCGGAGCGTACCGGGAATATTTCTTTCAAGCTTCGCCGAAAACATGCTCATAATTGCGTTTTTGATGTTTCTCGGGTTTTCGTCCGTCGGTTTCGCCGCCGTGTATATCGCGCCTATATTCAAAGGCTTGGGCGTCGGCGCGGTTTGCAGTTACATATACTCTTCTTATCTGTTTAAAGGCGTCGCTTACTGCGCTTTGGCCGTTTTTCCTGCGACGGCGCTACAGTTTATAGCTATCATTCTTGCCTGCAACGAAAGTGCGCAGATGTCGCGCGACATTCTCAGACTTATAAGAAAAAACGGCGCCGCCGAGACAAAAATCAGAACAGATCTTTATCTGCTGCGCTACGCCGTTATAACCTCGGTGACAGCCTTATCGTCAATCTTATATTCAGTCGGAGTCGGCTTGTTTTTTAAGCTTGCCTGATTCGCCGCTGAGCGGATTTTGCTTGGCGGCTTCCTTGAGCTGTTTGTCGAGCAAATGCGTATATATCTCGGTCGTGGCTAAGTTTTCATGGCCGAGCATTTCTTTTAACACAAGCACATCGACATCGCCGTGCTGATACATAAGCGTCGCCGCCGTGTGTCTGAGTTTATGGACCGAATAGCCCGATCCGAGCCCGATTTTTTCAAGATAATGATATACCATATTTTGTACGGCCTGACGGCCCATGCGTTTATTCAGCCTGCTGATAAACAGGGCGTCTCTGTCGATAACCTTGTCTCGCGGTCTGACCTTGAGATATGCTTTTATCGCGTTTATGCATGATCTGTTGAGATAGATTTTTCGCTGTTTGTTGCCCTTGCCCGTGACGACCATGGTTTCTTCGTCGAAATTTATGTCGCTTATATTCAATGAAACCAGTTCCGCCACACGAAGTCCGCAATTTAAAAAAATCGTCAGAATGCAGTAATCGCGCTCAGCATTTTCGCCCTCAACGCTGTTTAAAAGCGCGATACTCTGTTCGAGCGTCAGATATTTCGGGAGCGACTTTTTGCGTTTTGGGGCTTCAACCGGATCCATGGGGTTGACTTCGATATATTTCATTTTCGCTGATATGTACCCGAAGTATCCTTTAAGTGTAGAAATTTTTCTCGCGCGTGTAGCACTGTTATTGTCGAGCTTATCGTTGCAGTATTCGAGAAATTTCAGTATGTCAAATGTTGTTATGGTTTTGATCCAATTTATATCAATGTCCGACATATCATAATCATCGGGTAACTCGGCAGGGGAGGTATCAAGCTTCTTCGCGACAAGATACCGAAAGAAAGTACGCAAGTCGGACGCGTACTCTAAAACGGTGAGCTTGGACATGCCCTTCGTGACATCAAGATATATGCGCAGATATTCCTGAACGCTCTGCGGCAGCAGATCCAATTCGTCAAATGTCAAGCAAATCCCCTCCTAAAACAGATATATCCGTGAAACTGTTTCACACGCGAACTGTAAAATTTAGCGGTTTATAAACGATCACAGATAATATTATAATACAACGGCCGAAAATATTCAAGAGCCGATAAGAAGCGACAAGGCCAGCCGTAAGCGGTTTTATCAGATATATGTATATTTGAGCGCACATTTTAATATGTCACTCAAATACAATCTTAAAGTTGTCAATCCGTTTTAAATTGTTATATTAGGAAAATATGTTATTACATTATTATAAGTGCAGGTCGACTCAAAGGATCGCAAAAAATCCACCGATTTCCGGGTGCTCAGTTTTTTTGAAACGATGTCAGATATGCACAGAAAAAACTGAGACGATGAAAAATCGGCGGAAGTCCGCTAAAATCTGATAAGCCGATTAAAATAAGCTAAAACGGTAAACTTGTCAGAAATATGAAGCGTGTATATAATGATATGCGTGGAATATATACAAGCAATGGTTTGCCACGAATACGCAAGTTTATAATGTATTCGCCATAAATGTATTTAGTTGTAAGCAAACGGTACATTGCTTCGATGAGACTTATCGAGCATATGCGTCTAAACGAATGCATTTATTATACATATTTTCCGACGGATTTGTAAAATTACTCCCCTCAACTACACAAAATATTTCTTTTGTGTAGTTCGATAAACTTTTTCAGACCACTGCTTTTCAATCTCCCTCTCACTCCAAAATCAAAAAACGCCTGCATATAACCATCTGTCACATGCAGGCGTTTACTGTTTACTTATAATTATAATGTTCACTAAACCGTCAGCGACGATATGATTCCGGAGTATAGCTTCGTCGGGTCGTTAAGAAAGTTTTCTCTGACGGCCTCGACCTGCAGCATATCCGAAACATAAATAGTCAGCTTCATAAATTGCGTGTTCACATCATATAAAGTGAACGTGACATTATAACCTTTATCAAGCTTTTCGACGATAATCTCGTTTTCGCGTTCACGTCTTGACCTTGTCAACAGACGAACGGCGCAGTTTATCGCTTTTTCGCGAACGGTTCTAGGCAGCGACCTGTCAAGGTATGTCGGCGTGAACCTGTTCTGATAGTTGATCTTCAAAAATTCTTCGCCGTCTTTGATTTCGGTGACCAAAACGCCGCTTCTGAGAAGTTCGCTTATCGCCTGATTGACTTCGAAATAATTTGCAAGCGAATAATCATCCTGCAAAATATCATTTATAAGCTTTTTTGTCAGCGGCTCGTCAACGCTCTTTATTAAATAGCAAACAAGACACTTGATATCGGAAATATCCTTGAGTCCGTCGGGATCTACGCCCTCGGAAAATGTATTGTTCATCTTATCACCCCTAATTCTTAGATTATTTTATCATAAATTCAGAAGAAAATCAACCGTTTTACGCTCTACTGTCCCCCGAATCCGATATCTGTTGACTTTTTCCCGTTGATATTATAAAATCATATCGGATTTTGTCTGAAATGAGGTTTATGTTATATGTACAAATACATTTTGTTAGACGCTGATGATACCCTGCTCGATTTTGAGCAGGATGAACGCAACGCTTTCTTTTCATTGTTTAAAGAAAAAGGCTTTCAGTGTGACGAAGACCTTTATAATGAATATACTACGCTCAATTTAGGCCTTTGGAAAAGATTCGAGAAGGGCGAAATTGACAAGCGGTATATCATGGAGCACAGATTTTCCGATCTGCTTGAAAAGGAAAAAATCGCCGGCGATGGTATAGAGCTTAACGACAGATTCTGCTTTCATCTGAGCGAAGGCGGCGTTAAAATGAAAGGAGCCGCCGAGGTATGCGAGGCTCTTAAAGCTAAAAGCTATAAGCTCTATATAGTCACGAACGGCATCAAATTTATTCAGGATAAACGCTTTAAAAAGTCAGGCCTTGAAAAATATTTCGAATATTTCTTTATATCCGAAACCATAGGTTATCAAAAACCGAAAGC
>USMJ01000076.1 GCA_900555805.1 uncultured Oscillospiraceae bacterium
CAACAAGAAAAGCTACGACGTGACACTGACGGTCATGGAGGACAAAACTCCGCCCGTCATAACGGCGAAAAACCGCACGGTCTATATCGGCGATAACATCCGATTCAGCGAGGGTGTGACGGCAGTCGACGGAAACGACGGCGAGATCGCGTTCAAAGTCGACGCGAAAAACTTCGACAAGACGAAGGAAGGCCGTTATCCCGTAACATTCACGGCTAAGGACAAGGCAGGAAACAAGGCGGCAAAGACAGTCTGGTTCACACTCAGGAAAAAGGAGAGCAAAACCGTCAGCCAATATGTCATAGACTCGGCTTTCGAGAAGCTATATAAAAAGATAATCGACAACGGCATGACCGAGAAGCAGAAAATTCAGGCGATATACGACTACGAAAGAGAGAATATCGCCTATAACGGAACTTCCGATAAGACCGACTGGCAGCAGGCGGCTTACCGCGGAATCACGGATAACGCAGGCGACGCTTTCACATTCTATGCCGTATCAAGAAAGCTTCTGACAATGGCGGGAATCGAAAACGAGGGCGTACAGCGCAAGGGCGGTCAAAGCTCCCACTATTGGAACAGAATAAAATATGACGGCAACTGGTATCACTTTGACGCCTGTCCGCACTATAAAGATTTTCCGCTTGACAGCGTTATGCTGACGGAGGATGAGATAAAAGCGTATTCGCAAAAGACAAACGGCTACTACGAATACGAAACGATAAAAGGGGATTAAAAAATGAGAGTTGTTATAAAGGTAGGAACTTCGTCGCTGACGCATAAGTCGGGACATCTGAATGTCAGAAAAGTTGAGACTATGTGCAAAGTCCTCAGCGACCTCAAAAACGCCGGCAACGAGATAATTCTCGTCAGCTCAGGAGCTATAGCCATGGGCGTCGGAAAGCTCAGCATGGCGGAAAGACCGACCGACGTTCCGACAAAGCAGGCTATGGCGGCGGTAGGTCAATGCGAGCTTATGTATATATATGACAAGCTGTTTTCGGAATATAATCACACGGTCGCTCAGATCCTCATAACGATGGACGACATAAAGAGCGAGCGCAGACACACCAATTTTCAGAATACCATGAACAGGCTTTTGGAACTCGGTACGCTCCCGATCATCAACGAAAACGACACCGTTTCGTTTGAGGAGTTCGGCATCGGCGACAACGACACGCTTTCGGCTTTCGTCGCCGTCAGCATAAACGCCGACCTGCTGATACTTCTTTCGGATATAGACGGACTTTATACCGCCGATCCGCATAAGGATCCCGACGCAAAGCTCATCCCCGTCATCGAAAAGATCGACGATGATGTTATCTCGATCGCCGGCGGCGCAGGCTCGGCAAGAGGAACGGGCGGCATGAAAACGAAGATCAGCGCGGCCATGACCGTCACCGAAAACGGAACGGACATGATAATCACCAACGCCGCGAACATAGACGGGCTTTATGATATTTTCGACGGAAAAAGCGTCGGCACCCGTTTTATAGGAAAGAGGGACAACTGATGACGACACATGAAATATTAACGGCCGCCAAAAAAGCGAGCAAAGCGATCGCCCTGCTTGACACCGACGGAAAAAACAGAGCCATAGAAAACATGGCTTCTGCACTTGAAAAGCACACAAAAGACATCCTCGAAGCAAACGCGCTCGATGTCAAAAACGCCGAGGGTACAATATCACAGGTCATGATAGACCGTCTTTCGCTCAATGAGGACAGAATTCTCGCCATGGCTAAGGGTATGCGCGAGGTTGCTGCTCTCCCCGACCCTGTCGGAAAGATTTTAAGTTCGAGCGAGAGGGCGGACGGTCTGAAGATCAGCAAGGTCTCCGTTCCGATGGGGCTTATCGCGATCATCTATGAGAGCCGGCCCAACGTCACCTCCGACGCCGCCGTTCTGACTTTAAAGAGCGGCAACGCCTGCGTTCTGAGATGCGGAAAAGAAGCCTATCTCTCATCGAAAGCGGTTGTTGACGCACTTCGCGAGGGGCTCGAAGAATCGGGGCTTCCGAGGGAGACCGTTTCGCTTGTTGAGGACACGACGAGACAGAGCGCGACCGATCTTATGACCGCCGACGGGCTTGTCGATCTGCTGATTCCCCGAGGCGGCGCAGGTCTCATCAACGCCTGCGTCAGGAACGCAACTGTGCCGTGCATACAGACGGGAACGGGAATTTGTCATGTTTATGTTGATAGGTACGCCGACCTTGATAAGGCGGTAAGAATTGTCGAAAACGCCAAGACGTCGAGACCGTCGGTTTGCAATGCCGAAGAAGTCTGCCTCGTTCACAGCGACATCGCTAAGGAGTTTTTGCCCAAGCTCAAGAAAGCTTTAGTTGACGACAGAGCCGCTAAAGGGGCTGTTCCGGTCGAATTCAGATGCGATGAACGCGCGTACGAAATAATAGGTGGAAAGAAAGCAGGAGACAACGATTTCGACACGGAATTTTTGGACTATATCCTCGCGGTCAAGGTCGTCGACAGCGTAGACGAAGCGATCGACCACATCGGCAAGCACTCAACAGGCCACAGCGACGCCATCGTCACCGAGGACAAGGCGGCGGCGAAACTCTTCACGGCAGGGGTCGACAGCGCGGCGGTCTATGTCAACGCCTCGACGAGATTCACCGACGGCGGAGAATTCGGGCTCGGATGCGAAATGGGAATTTCGACCCAGAAGCTCCACGCGAGAGGTCCGATGGGACTTGAGGAGCTGACGACATACAAATATATCATTGAGGGCAACGGAAACATCAGATAAGGAAGTGTATCACATGAGACATTTAGTTGGTTTTATCGGCGTCGGAAACATGGGCGGGGCTTTGGCTGTCGCCGCAGGAAAGACGACAAAAGATATAGCGGTCGCCGACAAAGACGAAAAAAAATGCGCCGACTTCGCGGCGAAATACGGCTTTGAGCCGACCGACAACACGAGTATAGCCGAGAGTTGCAAGTATATTTTCTTCGGCGTCAAGCCGCAGTTTCTCGACGGAATGATAAGCGAGATCAAAGACACGCTCAAAGCCCGAAAGGACAGATTTATCATCGTCACGATGGCGGCAGGAGTACAGATAAGCGCGATAAAAGAGAAGCTCGGCTTCGACTGCCCGGTCATCAGGATAATGCCGAATACGCCCGTTTTCGTTTCGAGCGGCATGATCCTCGTCAGCGCTGACAAGAGCGTTGAGAAAGCGGAGCTTGACGAATTCTTCGAATTTATGTCTCAGTCGGGACAGTTTGACATGATCCCTGAAAATTTGATAGACGCAGGCAGCGCTGTTTCGGGCTGCGGCCCGGCGTTCGTCTATATGTTCATGCAGTCGCTCGCCGACGGTGCGGTCGAATGCGGACTGCCGAGAGACAAAGCAATCAGATACGCCGCGGAGACGGTCATCGGCTCGGCGAAAATGGCGCTCGAAAGCGGAAAGCATCCCGAAAAACTCAAGGACGAGGTTTGCAGTCCGGGCGGAACGACGATAGCCGGAGTTCATGCGCTCGAAAACAGGGGCTTCAGAGCCGCCTGTATGGAAGCAGTCACAGAGGCATACGATAAAACGCTTAAGCAGAAAAAATAAGATAGAAACATAGCGCAATGACCGCCGCATAATGCGGCGGTGGGGCGCTATAGTGTGCAAAACAGGACGGGGCTATGCCCCGTCCTGTTTGATTATTTCGTCTTAACCGACTTGACCTTTGACCATGACGAATAGAGCTTGACGTTCTTTCCGCCTATCTTGACGATCTTATATGTTCTGACACGGGCATAGTATTTCTTCTTGCCCTTGAGCTTTTTGACTTTTGCGGAAGTGGTCTTATTCTTGCCGACGGTAACCGTCTTTGCTCCGCTCATGCTTGACTTGGTGCTGTATTGAAGTTCGTAGCCTGTGGTCTGGGCGGTCTGTGCCGACCACTTTGCTGTAAACTGCTTCTTGCCTGCCGTGAGCTTGGAGATTGATGTTCCTTTCGGGACTATCTTGAAGGTCAGTGTCTTTGTGCCGGTGTAGTTGCCTTTGAATGTGATCGTTACCGAATACTGACCGACACTCTTGCAGCCTGACGAATATTTGACTGTATAGTCTGTGCCGTTCTTGAGGATCTTTCCAGTGCGGTCTTTTACGACTACGGACGGGCGTTGAGTCTTGCCGTTGTAGGTGTAGGCGGTTTTGGAGAGGGAGATTGTCTTGATCGACGCTATGGTCGTCTTTGACTTTACCGCTCCGCAGACCGTGCATTTGGTTACGGTTGAACCATCTTTTGTGAGGGTAGCTTTGATTGTGGTGGTGGCGTAGGTGTGCCCTTTGGCTTTGATAAGACTTGCAGCCTTTATGACAACACCGCAAACAGAGCATTTGATTTCTTCCGTCTTGCCGTTCTTCGTGCAGGTTGCGGCAACAGCTTTTGTTGTGACCGGCTTGTGACCTGTTGCTTTGATGTTTTTCTGCGCTGCAAGAATTTCACCGCAGACAGAACACTTTTCGCCCTCCGTCTTGCCGTCTGTCGTGCAGGTCGGGGGTACCGCATCAAGTTTGACTGATGTGTGACCGGGAGCGAGGATAGCCGCAGTATAAGAATCACCACAGGAACAAGTGTATCTCATCACACCGTCAACCGTACAGGTTGCAGTCTGTTCAACTGTTTCTTCATATGAATGGGCATGTATATCACCCAATGAAACAAATTTGAAGCCGTTTTCGGTTGCGTATTCTTCGGCGGCAGTTCCGTTGTAGCCGTAGGTTGTGAAGTCATCGACTTTCGTAGGTTCATAGCCAATGTCATAATAGCCAAACGCATAATCTCCAATGCTTGTTACTCCGTCAGGAATAGTTATGCTTGTTATATTGTTGCAATCACTGAACGCGCCGTATTCGATGCTTGTCACACTGTCGGGAATTGTCACATCTGACAAATTGTTGCAATTATAAAAAGCTTTCTTACCGATCTTTGTTAAACAATTAGGAAGCGTTGCATCTGATAAGTTCCTACAATTTGCAAATGCAAAGTTACCGATAGTTTTTACACCATTTTCTATATAGACCCATTGAATTGAAGATCGGTAATCATACCACGGGGTGTCATCGTAATAATCCCAATCGGTCATATTTCCTGTACCGCTGATTGTCAGTGTTCCGTTGCTTTCGAGCATCCAAGTGAGATCTTCACCGCAAGTTCCGCCGGGATTTTCGGATTCATATGTTGTCAGCGAAACATTAAAACTGCCGTATTCTGTGCTGGAGGAAAACGCTGCTTGCCAATAATATGTTTCGCCTGCTTTGAGATAATAAGTTATTGAGAAATTCAAACCGTCAGCGCTGTCTTCGTCATATTCTATCTCTTCCATCCAATGATCGAGAAGCCATCCGCGTGGATCATAATCTTCCGAATGAGATTCAAATGTATATTTACCGGAAACTTCGGGTACAAATTTAAAATATATCGATTCGCCTTCGGCAAGCGTAACAGTTTTCGTTTCGCCGACCTTTATAGAAGGCACTGTTCCTTCACCGCAAATATCACATATTCCGTCGTTGTCATTATCCGTGTGATGAGCTTTGATAATCTCGTGACCCGATAACCATTCTTCGCATTCGTTACAATATACGCCTGCGGTATAACCGTTTTCCGTACAAGTCGGAGAAATCTCGGCTTGTTCGGTGTAAGAAGATGATGAATGCTGGCAGGCAGATTTAAATTCGAAATCGTTATCATTTGCATATTTTTCTGCTATTGAGTTTTTGTAGCCGTAAATTATAAAATTCTCAACGCTCGTAAGTTCATTATTTTCATCATCATAATAACCAAAAGCACTGTAACCGATTTCAACAACACTTTTAGGAATACTTATGCTCGCTAAATTAATACAATTATAAAACGCATTGCCGTCAATGGATGTCACACTGTTGGGTATTGTTACATCTGTTAAGTTACTGCAATCACCGAATGCATATGTATCGATGCTTGTTACACTGCTCGGTATGACATAGTTGCTTTCTGCCTTGCCTGCAGGATACTTAAGCAACTCTGTTTTATCTTTGCTAAATAACACCCCATCCAAACTCGAATAATTTGCATTGCTTTCACTGACTGTTATTTCTGCTAAATTGTTGCATCCTTCAAATGCAAACTCACCGATATATGTGACGCTTTTCGGTATTCTTATGCTCTTTAAACTGCTGCAATCCTCGAATGCACTTGAATCAATATCCGTAACACCTTTTCCGATTATTATACTTTCTAAAGCAGTACAATCGACAAATGCCCACATTCCGATATTTGTAACGCTATCCGGAATCGTTACACTTGTTAAATTCGTGCATTTCTCAAACACATTCCACCCTAGCATCGTAACATTGTTTCCGATTATTACACTCGTTAAATCGGCACAGCCTGAAAACATATAATCTTCGAGACTTGTCAC
>USMJ01000077.1 GCA_900555805.1 uncultured Oscillospiraceae bacterium
GCGCTCGAGGAGGAGTTTTTCCGCCTCGCCGAGAAGTTCGGCGTACCGAAAAATGAATAGAATCCGACCTAAATCAAAAATCGAAGGAGGAATAATATGGAAACTCTTCACGAATATAAATGCCCATGCTGCGGCGGAATCGTTGAGTTCGATTCGACAAGCGGACAGATGAAATGTCCGTATTGCGACAGCGAGTTTTCGGTCGAATCGCTCAAGGATGTCGATCAGGATCTCAACAAGCCGACCGAAGACGAAATGAACTGGGAAAGCTCGGCAGGTCAGGAATGGACCGAGGGCGAGACAGCAGGAATGAGAGTATATTCCTGCAAGAGCTGCGGCGGTGAAATTGTCGCAGATGAGACAACAGGAGCGACACATTGCCCATATTGCGGCAACCCCGTCGTTATGATGGGTCAGTTCTCGGGAGCACTCAAGCCCGACTACATAATCCCGTTCAGCCTTGATAAAAAGGCGGCGAAAGCGGCTTTAACGAAGCACGTTTCTTCGAAACGCTTCGTTCCGAAGATCTTCAAGGATAAGAACCATATCGACGAGATCAAGGGCGTATATGTTCCGTTCTGGCTGTTCGACGCAACCGCTTTCGGCGATGTCGACTATACGGGAACGAGAACAAATTCATGGAGCGACAGCAGATATAACTACACTGAAACTTCCTATTACAAAATAAAGCGAAGCGGCTCGGTCGGTTTCGCTAACGTCCCTGTTGACGGCTCGTCGAAAATGCCCGACGATCTCATGGAGTCGGTCGAACCGTTCGATTTCACAAAAGCCGTCCCGTTTCAGACAGCTTATCTCTCGGGCTATCTTGCCGACAAATATGACGTCGACGACAAACAAAGCGTCGAGAGAGCCAACGAGAGAATAAAAAAGAGCACAGAGGACGCTTTCAGAAGTACTGTCAACGGATACGGCTCGGTAACGGTGGATTCGAGCTTCGTCAAACTTTCGAACGCCAAGGCAAAGTATGCGCTGTATCCCGTATGGCTTTTGAACACAAGCTGTAACGGCGAAAAATATCTCTTCGCCATGAACGGCCAGACAGGAAAACTCATAGGCGATCTCCCGATAGACAACAAAAAAGCATGGCTTGCAAGAATATTGTTTGCTTTAGGCTATACCGCCGCCGCGCTGATAATATCATTCTTTATGCACTGAGAGGAGGTAATGAAAATGAAGAAAAGAATAGTTGCCGTTATTTCGGCTGTATTGATTTTTGCGCTCTCGTTTTCGTTCCTTTGCTTCGCCGAGACAGTGCCCGATCACCGTCTTGTTCCGAGAATGAACGATCAGGCGGATCTTGTTGACAGTGCCACGGAAAGAGAACTTCTCAAAAGACTTGACGAGCTGAGTGAAAGCCTTAGCTTTGACATAGCGATAGCGACGGTTAAAACCACAAACGGGAAAGACATAGTCGCTTTCTCCGACGATTATTTCGACTATAACGGCTTCGGCATGGGCGACGACAAATCCGGCGTTGTACTTGTTATAAGCATGGATCCGAGAGAATGCTATATCTCCGCAAGCGGCGAAGGAATGAAATATTTTGACTATGACGATTGTCAGAGCATCATCGACGACTTCTATGACGATCTCAAAGCCGGAAACTACGGAAGCGTTTTCGGAACATTCATAGACGATGTCGAACAGTATGTCAACCTCGGCAGAAACGGAAAGACCGTTTCCTACAGACTTGACTGCATGAAGGCGAACCGGGGCTTCGCTATCGTTCTTCCGATAGCTCTCGGTATTATCCTTGCGTTTGTGACGGTCAAAATTATGACAAGAGACCTCACATCTGTCTCAAAAAAGACAAATGCTGTTGATTATCAGGTCAAAGGTTCTCTCAGCCTTTCGAGAAACGATGAACATTTCCTTTATAAGAACGTGACTAAAACGCCGATCCAAAGCGACAATTCGTCGGGCGGATCGGGCGGTTCGAGCATAGGCTCAAGCGGAAGCCACACAAGTTCATCAGGCAGCAGCCACAGCGGCGGCGGTCGCTCATTCTGATAAGCACCGAATAAAAGGCTGTCGTTTCAACTTATATACAGCACGCATTCGGCGTGTACCTAAAAAATGACATAGCAGAAAGGAGGAAACATATGAGTATTTTCGATAAACTCAAGTCGGAAGCCCCGACACCGAGCGCACCGGTCACACCCGAGCCGATAGGAACAAAAAGCGAGGTCTTTGCCTTCGGCGCACTGCCCGAAAGTCTTGCCGAGATGCAGGCGCTGCCCGAGGCAAAACTTGACACCCCGTTCAAGACGGCGGCTCTCACGGTATGCGCGCTTTGCGCCTACGCCGCTGACAGGGACATCGGCACGCAGATGCTGAACTTTCTGAGAGGTCCGAGGCCGCTGAACGGACAGGACATATCTTTTCTGAACGACAGATTCAGAGACGGAAAAACATATATCCCGTTCTCATATTTCAAGGGCGCAACACCCGGGAACAACTACACCCCGAGCGTTCCGTTCACGGTGACGGTCGAGAGCAACCACACGTCGGAAGCGGAAAAAGGCTACGCCAAGCTGTTTATTCCGTGCGGCGGCGCGGACAGCCCGAGACCCGTCAAGCTTCGCATGAAGGGCGACGGAACTTGGCTTTTATGGGAACAGTATCTTTTAACGGGTATCAGAGAGCCTGCGGCGAACGACCCGTGGGCATAAAAAAGCGCGAAATACACTTTACATATTTTCAATTTTTAAAGGAGGAAACCCCATGAACAAAAAGAAAAAACTTTTGACTTTCGCAGCATTTGTCATACTGCTGCTCACGGCAACGGTATTCACCGCTTCGGCGGCCAGCCATTATTCGGTTGACGAAAACACAACCTATGTAACCAACTTTGGTGAGCTTGAAAGAGCTCTTGAGGTCACCTCAAACGAGACAAACCCACCCGATAAGCTGGTTATTCTCAAAAACAACATAGATTATGAAGAGTGCGTTCCGGACGATTGGAGCTATCAGGATGAGCAGGAGTGGTATTCCGAAATCACTATTAGATATCCCGGAAAAATCATTCTTGACTTGAACGGAAAAACCCTGAAGGTTACAACAGATAGCTCCTCCAACGAGGAGACAAGAGATCTGTTTGGGGTTTTTTACAGGGCAAACACCGACTTCACAATTACCACCACCCAGTCCGGCGGACAGATAATCTTTAACTCAACAGCCAACGATACTTCGATGATTATTGTGAATAATCCGAACGCTAATGTGAATATTCTTGGAAAAGCAGGAAATTTTATCAACTATAATCTCACTCTTAGAGCACAAACCGGAAGTAACACTTATTTAAACGATACGAACATACATCACATCATTTCCTTCAACAACATAAACAATCTCTATATCACCGGTACTCTTATTCAGAACAATGCACGCGTCCCGTCTTGTATATATTCATACGGACCGGAGCCGCAGGGTAACGTTACAATAACAGGAAACTCAGAAATAGAAGCAATTTCAAACCAGCTTCTTAGTAACCAGCCGTTCAGCACAATATATTTCAAAAACGCTCCCTCCAGCAGAAAAATTAGGCTTGGCGGCTGTTACATCGGACAAAAGGGAAATGTAAATTCAATCTATTACGGCGGCAAGTATACTCATTTCTATGACATAGTTCAATCACAAACTCTGGACAAGCCGAACTATGTTATTATGCATAACGGTACAAAACACTATATTGACTGGGCTGACTTTGTTATGATGGATGCGTATGTAAAAATCGCTTCCTCCTGTCACGAGTCGAATGCGGACCTTGAGGAAAGGACCTCACTTCTCGGTCACTACAATTACTGCAAAAAGTGCAATGCCCTTGAAAGCTTCCAGGAGCATCAGTTTGGCAGGACACTCGCTGCCAAAGAGGCAACATGCACTCAAAAGGGAAGAACGGTCGGCTATGAGTGCTTTGGTTGCGAATATTATGAGGGTTACACCGAACTTCCGGCACTCGGGCACTATTTGAACAGCGTTTATACGGTTGACTGGCCGGCAACCTGCGACAGAGACGGAAGGGAATCCAGACACTGCAAACGCACCGGCTGCGATTATGCAATTCCGAGAGTCATTCCGAAGCGGCACCAGAGAATTATATGTAACGGCACATACTGCCAAGCCTGCAATCAATATATTAACCCGACCAAAATAGGTTACGGCGACAATTCCTGTAAAAACCAAACCGCTTACTTCTTTACTCCGACGGAAACGAAGGTTTATCTTATCACCATAACAAATCTCGGCAGCGAAAATATTCAGGGAACAGAAGTAAACCTTGTTGAGAATAACCGGCTTAGTGCTTCCATCTCCAGAAACGACAAAGGCAAAGTTACCGAAGTAAACCTTGAAAAAGGCAAAACCTACGATATTACACCGTATATCATCTCCGGTTCAGGAGGAGATCCGGACTGCGTTGTTAACATCTCCTGTAAGGAACATAATGAGGTTATAGATCCCGGAATTAAAGCCACCTGCACAAAAGCAGGTCTCACCGAGGGTAAGCACTGCTCGGTTTGCAACAAAGTTACGGTCGCTCAGACTGTGGTCAAGGCTCTCGGTCATAAGTACGCCAAGTCTGTTGTCAAGGCAAATCTTTCCGCAGACGGCAAGATTATCGAGAAGTGCACGGCCTGCGGTACGGTAAAATCAACAACTCCGATAGCGAGAATCAAGTCGGTTGCGCTGACAAGGTCGGCGTACACATATAACGGCAAGGCTCAGGCAGCCACAGTCGTCGTCAAGGACAGCAAGGGCAAGGTTCTCAAGCTCGGCACGGACTACACGCTCACCTACAAGAACAACAAGAACGTCGGCAAGGCAACCGTTGTTGTCACATTCAAGGGCAACTATTCGAGCAGCAAGGCGCTGAATTTCAACATTCTTCCCGCGCAGACGGCGAAGATCACGGTCAAGCAGACCACGAAGAAGATCACTGCGTCATGGACGAAGGTCGCAGGCGCAAGCGGCTACAAGGTAGAGCTCTACAAGGGCAAGAAGCTCGTCAAGACGGTCGACACGACCAAGCTCAGCGCGACGTTCGACAAGCTCTCGAAGGGCACGGAATACAAGATCGTCGTCAAGGCATACAGAACGATCGACGGCAAGAAGGTCGTTTCGCTCGTTTCAAAGACGCTCGTCACGGCCACCAAGACCTCCGCTCCGGGCGGCGTAAAGGCAACGGCGGCGAAGAAGTCGGCGAAGGTCAGCTGGAAGAAGGTATCGGGCGCAGACAGCTACACCGTATACTACAGCACGAAGAAGAACGGCTCATTCAAGAAGATGACCGTCACCAAGACCTCGGCGACAGTCAAGAAGCTCACCAAGGGCAAGACCTACTACTTCAAGGTCACAGCCAACAAGAAGGGCGTAAGCTCCGACTACAGCAAGACCGTCAAAGCGAAGATAAAATAATCCGACTGCGTAATCAGTCTGAATAAAGGATGCCCCGACCGCGTGAAAGGTTCAGCCGATTACGCGGTCGGGGTTCGTTTTGGGGTACGGGCGAATGTGTGCGGGAGGAAAGAGGCAATAGCGGCGCTGAGTAAGAGCGGGATCAACAGCTTTCTATCGCCCTAAAACGGTCTGCGCAAGCCTGAAAGTTCTTATAGGCTATGCAAGAGATGTCGTTGATAATGAAAATCCGCCGTGTCTCATTTTGTGCAATTTTGTCGAAAAACCGTGCAGTTTTGCGCGCCGAATTGACAAGAGCTTCAGTATATTGATATTCTGTTATTGTAGAAAATTTCCGCCTCAAAGCGTAAACTTGACTTATCCGAAAATTAACGGTATAATATTGAATACGGAATTTAGGCCGGAAGAAGGGAATTAAAATGAAGAAAACGAAATCGAAAAAACTTTTATGGGTTTTAGCAATAGCGGCACTTGTCATAATCGCAATTTCAGTTGCGGTCAGCGTTAACGCAAAGACCTTGAGTGTGAACACCGAGGTGAGCGGCGATTTTGTCTACATGCCAAAACGCATGGCGGACAAGTATAACAATCTTCTCGCCTTCAGCTTTGACGATCACAGAATGTGGGTATATGAGCTGCAAGCCGACGAAACGGCGGCAATAGAGGAAAATATCGGCAACGGCATATGGCAGAAGCCGACCGAAGAACAGTATGAGGACATTATAGGCGTCTACTTTGAGTTTGGCGCACAGCGCAATATGCCTGACGGATTATCCGAAAATAACGAAGATATATTCTACTGCTTATATGACAACGCCTTGGATAAATTCATCACAATTGACGATGGCTCGCTGTTGGGCTGGCACAGAGAACTGTTTATATACGACATGAGCAGTAAGCTGTATGTTTCGGTTTCTATGGGTGTTTGATTGGCGAAAGATGGGTACATATGAATA
>USMJ01000078.1 GCA_900555805.1 uncultured Oscillospiraceae bacterium
TGCAGAGGAAGCGGCAAGGCTGACGCCTTGCAATGACGATAAGCCGAAAAATGCCGAAATTATGCCGCTTCGGGCGTGTTCGGATTTGCACCCAATGCTTAACGGCTGTCTCGACATAGCGATGCCGCCACGCGAAGCGGAGACGGCGAGCATACAAACAGAGTTCGGTGAAAAACAAAACTTCGGCAGACCCGAAACGGATCTGCCGATAAATGGTGGAGCCGGCGGTAATCGAAACCGCGTCCGAAGATCTCTCCCCACGACTTTCTACGAGTGTAGTTTATCCTTTAGGCTTCCCCCGGCACGCCGCCGATAAACAGGCTGCGCGTTTCGGTATTCCCTCGTTCATGGCAAAAGCCGGGAAGCTCTTTTGCTCACGTTCACTGCTGATCGACGCTTCTTACCGGACCGCAGTCCTTCCGGCAGAAACGGGTTGCTTAAATTAAGCAGCCATTAAAACAGTATTGTTTTTGTCATTTAAAATTGAAGTTTGCGGCTTTTAAAGCGGATCCGCGCCGCTACTCGCTTATCGTGCTTCAAGGTCCCCGTCGAAATCCTTTCGGCCCCATATATATTATATTTTTAGGTACACTCAGGTTGAGTGCGTAAACAAGCTCTCTGCCCGGCGGAAAAGTTTGTCGTTAGCTGACATTTGCCGTCGCGGTAAGCCTTCCCTCTTATGATATCTCTTACCCGACAGAAAAATTCACCGTTAGCCGACATTCGCCGTCGGGGTAAAACTTCCTTTTCATGCTATATCTGTTCGACAGAAAAATTTGCCGTTAGCCGACATTCGCCGTCGGGGTAAAGCTTCCCTCTTGTATCAGTCTTACCCGACAGAAAAATTCACCGTTAGCTGACACTCGCCGTCGTGGTAAGCCTTCCCTCTTATTGTATCTCTTACCCGACAGAAAAGTTTGCCGTTAGCCGGCATTCGGCGCGTACCGAAAATATCTTTTAATATCGCTCCTTCATGCTTCGCTCGATGTCTCGCTTGGCGTCTTTCTTCGCCGCAGTTTCGCGCTTGTCATAGTTTTTCTTACCCTTACAGAGACCTATTTCAAGCTTGGCTCTGCCTTTGAGAAAATATATCGAAAGAGGAACTATTGTTAAGCCCTCCTGCCTGACCTTGTCATAAAGGCGGCGGATCTCGCGCTTATGCATCAAAAGCTTCTTCTTGCGAAGCGGATCTCTGTTGAATATATTGCCCTGCTCATAAGGACTTATGTGCATTCCGCAGGCGAAGATCTCGCCCTTTTCTATCGAGCACCACGAATCCTTGAGGTTGACGCGCCCCTGACGGACGCTCTTGACCTCTGTTCCGAAAAGCTCAATGCCTGCTTCGTATTTTTCGAGTACAAAGTAGTCGTGCCCTGCCTTTTTATTCTGAGCGACGAGCTTGATGTCATCTGATTTTTCCATATAGTTCACCGTTCGGCAGGCTCTGTGCCTGCCCTGTTATATTTCGCGCCTGCCCTCGAGCGCCTTGGTCAAAGTCACCTCGTCGGCGTATTCAAGATCCGCTCCGACGGGTACGCCGTAAGCAAGACGGCTGACGTTTATCCCCATGGGCTTGATATATCTTGAAATAAGCATGGCGGTCGCCTCGCCCTCGACGGTCGGGTTCGTCGCCATGATGACCTCCTTGACCGTATCGTCGCTGAGCCTTGAGATAAGCTCCTTGAAGGTGATATCCTCGGGGCCGACGCCGTTCATCGGCGATATAACGCCGTGAAGAACATGATAAAGTCCGTTATATTCGTGAGTGCGCTCAAAGGCGACGACGTCCCTCGGGTCCTCGACCACGCATATGGTGCTTTTATCCCTCTCGGGAGACGAACATATGGAGCAGACCTCGCCCTCGGTCAGATTGCAGCAGACCGAACAGCGGTGGATTCTCTCCCTCGCCGTGAGTATTGCGTTTGCGAAGCTCTCGGCGTCCTCTTTCTTGAGATTGAGGACATAGAAAGCCATTCGCTGAGCGCTTTTGTGGCCGACACCCGGCATTCTCTCAAACTGCTCGACAAGTCTCGCCAGAGCGGCTACGCTGTATCCTGCCATATCAGAACAGACCCGGGATATTCAGTCCGGCGAGACCGCCCTGAGCCGCTTCCATCTTGCTGTTCATGGTGTCCTCGGCCTTTCTCATAGCTTCGTTGACGGCGGCGATAATAAGATCGCTGAGCATCTCGACATCTTCGGGATCGACGACGTCGGGCTTAATGTTGAGGGTCTTGAGCTCCTTGGCGCCCGTGACGACGGCTTCGACGGCTCCGCCGCCTGCGCTTGCTGTGAACTCGCTCGCTTCGACCTCAGCCTGAGCGTTCTGGATATTCTCCTGCATTTCCTGTATCTTTTTCATCATGTCGCCTCTGCTGGGCTGATTGGGAATTCTTGCTTTCATTTTGGTTATCTCCTTGTCAAAATATTCTGGAATTTATAAATCCGACGGACAAATTCCGATAAGCACTCATTCGCCCGTACATAAAATCAAGTCAAATTGACCTTTATCTCCGACGAACGCATCTTTGAAATGAGGTTGTCGAGGGGGTCGTTTTCTTTTTTCTGCGGCCGTTCGCTTTCTTCTCTTTTGAAAATTCCAAGCCTTTTTCTCTCGCCCGTGACGGCCAAGATCGCCTTTTTGACGTCGGCGGCGTTCGTTCCCTGCCTTATCAGCGAGCCGAACGTCGGATAGCGGCAGTCGACGAGGATGAAGTCGCCGTGGATATAGGCCTCGGAGTTGTCGAGCACGCCCCACAGCGGAAGATTCGTCTTTTTGATCTCCTCGATGACCTCGGGCCAGCGGCGAAACGGCTCGTCGCGGTCGGAGTTTTCGCTCTCGGGCTCGGGCGGCGTTTCCTCGCGCGCCGTCTCCTTTTCTGGCGCGGGTACGCTCGGAGTCTGCGGTTCGGGGGGCTTTTCCTGCGCCTTGGAAGGCTCGGCCTTTTCGGTCGGCTCCTCTTTTTTCCCGGTACGCGCCTGAGTTGGTGCCTGACTGAAATTACCGTTTCGCAGGGCGTCCTCAAGCGCTGAAATTCGGCTTGAAAGCGACGAAAAGTCGCTGTTTATTTCGGGAGACGACAGCTTGATGACAGCCATTTCCATTTCTATTCTCTTATTCACGCCGCGCTTCATATTCGTCAGCGCCGCCTGAAGAAGATCGACGCATCTCAAAATATTCTCAAGCGTATAGCGTTCGCTCTGAGCCTTTGTCTGCTCGTATTCTTCCTTTGTGCAGACAAGGATCTCTTCCGCGCGCCTGACGGTCTTGACGACCATAAGCGAACGGTAGTGATTTATAAGCTCGCTGCAAAGTCTTTCCATATCGCAGGATGAGGAATGAAGCTCGTCCAAAATCTCCATAGCCTTGGCGCAGTCGTTGTCGCAAAGCGAATCGGCAAGTCTGAAAAGATAATCCTTGCTCGTTAAGCCCGCGACCTCGCTGACAAGCTTTGAGGTGACGTGCATATCTCTGCCCATGCACTGATCCAAAAGCGACAGGGCGTCTCTCATTCCGCCGTCGGATATTCTCGATATCAGCATGGCGGCGTCGCTGTCGAGGGTCAGCCCCTCCTGTTCGGCTATATAGTTCATTCGGCTTATCATATCCTCGCTCGGGATACGCCGAAAATCAAATCTCTGACAACGGGACAAAATCGTAGCAGGAAGCTTGTGTACCTCCGTTGTGGCGAGTATGAATTTAACGTGTTCGGGCGGCTCTTCAAGAGTTTTCAGAAGAGCGTTGAAAGCTCCCGTCGAGAGCATATGAACCTCGTCGATGATATAGACCCGGTACTTACACTTGGCAGGGGTGAAGTTGGCCTCCTGTCTGATATCACGGATATTGTCAACGCCGTTGTTGCTCGCGGCGTCTATTTCGATAACGTCCATGATAGTTCCGTTATCTATTCCGCGGCATATCTCGCATTCGTTGCAGGGATCGCCGTTCACCGGATGCAGGCAGTTGACCGCCTTAGCCAATATCTTGGCGCAGGTCGTTTTGCCCGTACCCCTTGAGCCTGTGAAAAGGTAGGCGTGGGAATGTCTCCCGGCTTCGATCTCGTTTTTTAGCGTCGAGGTGATATGCGGCTGACCGACAACGTCAGAAAAGACCTTGGGCCGCCATTTTCTGTATAACACCTGATACATTCCGAACACCTCTCCGTTTAACAAAATCGCAGCAAGACATATTAGCTCGGTCATGTCCCGTGCAGGCGTACTGTGGCGCACGGTCGTGTCGCTTAATGCTGCTCGGTTCCCCGCCTGACATGGTTCACGATGTCCCGTCGCACAGGACCCGCACGGCACATGACCAAAATAACATATCTCACTGCGTTAGCTAAACTATTATAATACAAGCGGCAGAAAAAATCAACTGTTAATTTATAAAAAATGAGGAAAATGGGCGACCTTTGGGGCGCAGCCGCAAAAGCACCGACCGAGCCGGCAGGCGTGATGCACACACGACCGCCGCTCACCGCTGTCGGACGCTAAACCGACAGCGCCGCTTCGAAACCCGAAGCGGCGCAAGTTTGATTTAATTATAATTTGTCGACACCCGAAAATCTCATTGACCGGTTTACCCCGACATCAAATTTCGGGTACAAAATCAATCATTTATGATCGGCGAAACAACAGGCTTTCCGTCTCTGTCCAACAGCGGCGTCAAACCTCCCGAATAGCCGCACGCATGATATAAATAATTCACGCCCGTTTCCCTGTCGACCCAGATCTCGGTTGTGGACATTGCTCCCTGCGTGTATACTCTTTCAAATCTTTGCTCTTTTGCCATTTCTTTTTCCTCCTGAATTTTTATTGTTGATTTAAAACTATCATAAAATCATAAACAAAACAAGGAATAATATGTGAAAACGAAGTTAATATTATGTCCGATTCGAAGTTTTCTACAGATGGAAGCCTGTTTCATTTTTGTTGTACTCCGAGCGTGTGCTTAAGCCGCGCTTCAGCGGTCTTTCAATATCCGCTTGATTTTCTCAAGATCATCAGCGAAATATATGTTTTCCTGCCGTTCTGCCGAGGACAAGCCCTTTTCGACCATGTGATCAAGCAGGTCTTTCAGGCTGTTATAATAGCCGTCGAGATTATATAGAATACATGGTGCGCTCAGATGTTTTAGCGACACCTTTGACATAACCTCGGCGATTTCTTCGAGCGTTCCCGTTCCGCCGGGGAACGCTATGAAAGCGTCGCCGAGCTCGATCATTTTTGTCTTTCGGTCGGCCATATCTTTCGTTATGATAAGCTCGGTCAGCTTATCATGTTCAAATCCCTCGTCTATGAAAAATTGCGGTTCGACGCCGATAACTTCGCCGCCTGCGTTCAGAACGCTGTCGGCGATCCCGCCCATAAGGCCGTTTTTTGAGCCGCCGTAGACAAGCGTGTTTCCGCTTTCACCTATCCATGTTCCGAGTTCTTTCACCGCACGGGAAAATATCGGATCGCTTCCTTTTGAAGCGCCGAGATAAACCGTTATATTCATTTTACATGCTCCTTTATATGAATTACCGACCGCTTCGTGAAAAAAGCATAGCGGCGGTTGCAAATGCGGTTTTCGGCGACTATAAATCTGAGAAGAAAATATAATGTCAGATAATACTTTCCCGTACGCATCGAAATGAGTTCTGTGGGAAAGCATGAGACCCGGCGGAAAATGAATCTATAATTTACCGTCATTCACGCTCCCGGTGCGTCCGCCGATCTGATTATAACATAGATAGTGATAAAACGGAAGTATAACTTTTCGCCGCAGCCATGCCGACGGCTTTATCTGTATCTCACCTTGTTGAGAATACAGATTATCCCTTTGCTTGTGATATCAACAACGCCGTAGCTTCCCTCTCTGATGCTTCCGGGATTGAAAATATGAAGCCCGTCGACATAGTCTATGAACGGCGTATGAGTGTGGCCGTAGAGGGCGATGTCGGCGCCATGTTCACGGGCGGCGGCGCAAAGCAGGCTCAGGTCATATTTCACCCTTTCGACATAGCCGTGGGTGAGATATATCTTTTTTCCGCCGACCGAAACGACCTCATATGTGTTGAGATCGGAATAAAAGTCGCAGTTTCCCTTGACCCTGACGAATGTTCTGTCCTTATAGAAATCAATAAGATCTTTTATGTCGTTTTCGCCGTCGCCGAGGTGGAAAACATATTTCGCTTCGGGCTGTTGTTCGATAGCGAGGGCGGCGTTGAATCTGTCGCCGTGACTGTCTGACATGACTAAAACTCTCATTCATAATTCCTCCCTGTTCGGAATAATATTTTATGGTATGTTTGGGTCAGCGGTTAAATCGGCGGCAAAAGGTTTCCCGTCAGGGAAACC
>USMJ01000079.1 GCA_900555805.1 uncultured Oscillospiraceae bacterium
CGGATACGGTGCTGGCCGCCGTGAAACTCGGCGTCGGGAGCGCCACGGGTTCTCACGCCCTGATATCCGACGGTCTGCACTCCTGCGCGGATATATTTTCTTCGCTCGTCGTGCTTTTCGGGTCGGTGTTGAGCCGAAGAAGCGGAAAGGGGAGAATATCACCCGAGAAAGCCGAAAGCGCGTCGCTTTTCATACTTTCCTTTTTGCTCGGTACCACCGGACTTTTTATCGGAATTACGGGTCTGAGCGAGATATTCGGCTTTTCCGATTGTGAGGTACGCACTCCTCCGACCTATGCGCTGTGCGTTTCTCTGTTTGCCCTTGCGACAAAGGAGCTGATGTTTTTTGTGACGATGAAAACAGCGAAAAGGGAAAATGACGATATACTTCTCGCTAACGCATGGCATCATCAGAGCGACGCATTATCCTGTCTCGGAAGCTTCGGCGGAATACTCATGGCGAGGCTCGGCTTCCCGAAGTTCGACCCCATAGCGAGTATAGTTATATGCATATTCATAATGAAAACCGCCGTCGGGATATTCTCAAAAGCTGCCTCGCGGTCGGCGAAGTCCGAAAAGCAGGAAGCGGAGCGTGTACAAAATAAACAAAATTATCACTAAAAACTTGTCGCAGGCTATTGATTTGGACGGCGAAAATGTTATAATATGTGTGTATTTTGTCTCGGTGGATTAAGAAAAATGAATCCGCCCGATATTTGTTGACAATACCTTTCGGCTTTTGTATAATTTATCAGATATGATTTGTGCATATACTATAATAATTGAAAGCGGTTGGGAGGTCTGACATGGATCATAACAGAAAGGTCACGGTTACGGTTTGCTCCGCTGTCGTCTTGGTGGCGGCTGTGTCGACTGTGATGTTTTGGTATCTTCTTAAAATAGGCTGTATCGACAAATATCATCCCCTGAAAAAAGCCGAAAGCGATCAGATAAAGGTCGCCTGCGTCGGCGACAGCATCACCTACGGCTTCGGAATAAAGGATCATGACGTTAACTGTTATCCTGCCGTGTTGGGGAGACTTTTGGGCGGCGGATACACCGTCAATAATTTCGGATTTTCCGACAGAACGGCAGGATTTGGCGCCAACCGTCCCTATGTCAACGAGACCCTCTATGACGAAAGTCTTGAATTTGAGCCGGATATAGTGGTCATCATGCTCGGAACAAACGACTCGAAACCTTATAACTGGGTCGATGAGGATAGTTTTGTGAGCGACTATGAGAAAATCATCAGAAGCTATCAGGCTCTCGATTCAAAGCCGAAAATATATATAGGCATTCCGCCTCAGACTTTCCCCGTCTTAGGCAAGGTCAGATATGAGATCGACGGCGACGCCGTTATAGAAAAGGTCTGCCCTGCCGTCAGGCGCGTCGCGAAAGAGATGAACCTGCCGATAATTGATATAAACGGACTTTTAAAGGATAAACCTGAGCTTTTTGTCGACGGAGTGCATCCCAATTCAGAAGGAGCGCAGCTTGTTGCGGAGCTTGTTTATAAAGAAATAACCAAAAGCGGCGTATGAGCGGCGCAAAAAACAAACAGGAGGAAATCATGAACAAATTGCTGGAAAAAATTCAAAAGACACCTGAGGGGTGGGACACCAAGCCCAAGGAAAGACTGAGCTACTATCTTTATTTTTGCGGTCAGAACGCAATATATAATCTCATTTCGTCTTTCATGACGACTTATCTTATGTTCTCGTTCGCAAGCGAAGCCCAAAAAGGCATAGATCCGCTTGTGTTAACGAGCGGCATAATGCTCGTTGTCAAAATATGGGACGCCGTAAACGACGCCATCTTCGGCGTTATATTCGACAAAGCCAAGTTCAAAAGCGGAAAGAAATTCGTTCCCTGGCTCAAGATATCGCTTGTGTTCATTCCGCTGACGACGGTTCTGCTTTTCGCTATCCCGACAAATCTCGGAACCAACATAAAGCTTGCGTGGCTCGCCGTTTCATACATACTCTGGGATACCGCATATACGCTTTGCGATGTTCCCATCTTCGGTATCATAACCGCAATGAGTGAAAATCTCGATGAAAGAAGCTCGATTCTCTCATACAAGAGCATATGGTCAGGCATAGGCTCCGGCATAGCGCTCATTTTGGGTACCGTTCTTGTCAGCGAACGCATACATCTCAACTATACTATCGTCGCCGTTGCGTGCGCCGTGTTCGCGTTTCTGACTATGATTCCTGCCTGCTCAAAGCTTGAAGAAAGATACGGCGGCGATCAGGATGAGGAATTCACCCTCAAGAAGATGTTCACATATCTTATTCGCAACAAGTACCTTCTTATATACTATATAGGTTATTTCTTCTATTCCGCGGCCAATGTTTCCGCCGCTTTGAACCTGTTCGTTTCCTATTACCTCTTCGGAAACTCTCAGTTCTCTCTCGTTGTTCAGGCTGCCGGACTTATCCCGTCGGCTATCTTCGCCTTCCTTGTTCCTCACTTCATAAGAAAGATGGACAAGATGAAGATATTCGAGATCTGCAATCTTGCGACTATCGCTTTGAGCGCCGTTATGTGGATCGTCGGCTACAGCAACATTATCGTATTCGTCATTCTTTACGTCATCCGTTCGATCCCGATGTCGATCATGGGCGTTATGCTCTTCATGTTCACGCCCGACTGCGCCGAGTACGGCAAATTTAAGACCGGCATCGAAGCCAAGGGCATCACGTTCTCTATCCAGACCTTCATGGTCAAGCTCACGGGCGCTGTCGCGAGCGCGCTTCCGCTGTTCATTCTCGGTCTGAGCGGCTGGAAGAGCGTTAAGGTCAGCAATTTTAACGAGCTTGCCAAGAGCGGCGTTACCCAGACGCCGCATGCGCTGAATACTTTGTGGTTCCTCTACATACTTCTGCCTGCCATAGGCTATCTCATCGCCTATATCATCTGGCGCTTCTATGACCTCACCGACAAGGACGTTCAGGTCATGGCCGACTGCAACACAGGCAAGATCGACAGAACGGAAGCGGAAGAAAGACTTTCCAAGAAATTCTGATAAAAATTTTACGCCGACCCGAAAAACGGGTCGGTTTTTTGATTTTGTCCGTCTTTTGCTTTTCGGTACGCGCCGGGTTCCTGCGCGATTTGACTTTTAGCCTCAAAAGACTTGACAAAAGAAGCGTTTTTGTTATATAATTTCAATTTGCAAGACGCACTCACCGACGGCGTACCTTTTATTCCGGTTCAAAGCGCAAGAGTGCGCGTCGCTGATTTTTTCAAAGAAAAGGAGGTTATGAACATGAAAAGAACGTATCAGCCGAAGAAGCGTCACAGAAAGATGGAGCACGGTTTCCGCAAGAGAATGGCAGACAGAAACGGCCGCAAGGTTCTCGCTCGCCGCAGAGCAAAGGGCAGAAAGCAGCTTAGCCACTGATCCTGTCCGACAAGTTCTTCTCGTTCATAAGGTTTGATTGCTTTGCAGAAATACATGACACTCAAAGAAAACACAGACTTCGTGCGTACCTATTATCGCGGGAAGTCAATAGCCAATCCTGCACTTGTCGTTTATGCGAAGAAAAACGGTGCGGGTTTTTGTCGTGTCGGTATAACAACGAGCAAGAAGATCGGCAACGCAGTTGAACGCAATCGTTCCCGTAGGGTTATTAGGGCTGCATATCAGTCTGTATTAAGACAAGACTTAATACAAGGTAACTGGGATTTAGTTTTCGTTGCCAGGGGAAAAACCAAATTTATTAAAAGCACTGCTGTTGAGAAGGCGATGATTTCCTGCCTTCGGCAGTTGGGAGTGATAAAATGAAAAGGCTGATGATATCTTTTATCAGATTCTACAGACGGCATATTTCGCCGCACTTCCCGTCCTGCTGCAAGTATTATCCGACTTGCTCAAGCTATGCTTTGGAAGCTATCGAGGTTCACGGAGCGTTTAAAGGCGGCTTGCTCGCCGTATACAGGCTCCTTAGATGTAATCCGCTTTCCAAGGGCGGATATGACCCTGTGCCTCCCAAAAAACACGACTTGAATCGTCACTGATTGTATTTCTAATTTCCACACGCCAAAAACTTTACGGAGGAAACGGAAAGAATGAGTTATTACTATCAAATTTTCGGCTGGATATTGAAATTCATCTATAATCTGGTGGGTAACAACTATGCGTTGGCGCTTATAGTGTTCACGTTGTTTTTCAGATTAATACTTCTACCCTCAACAATAAGCCAGCAAAAAGGCGCAGCTAAACAGATGCGCATGCAAGCCAAGGTCAACAGAATACAGGAGAAATACAAGGACTATCAGAAAGCCGATAAGCAGCAGCTTATTCAGCAGGAAACACAGGCTCTTTATCAGAAAGAGGGCTATTCCTCGATGACGGGCGGATGCCTGCCGCTGCTGGTTCAGCTCCCCATCATGTGGGGTCTTTACGGCGCCGTTTATAAGCCTTTGAGCTATATTCTCGGTATAAGCTCCGAGTACCTTCAGAAATTCGCGGACATTTATCAGTCGCTCACCGGAACGGCTTTACAGCTCACGGGCAGAGTTACTCAGGCTGAAATGTTCATTCTGGAGAAGTTCGACGAGATCGCGCCGAAAGCGGCCGGAGTTCCGCAGGATATCATAAACACCATTCAGAACTTCGACTTCACAGTCTTCGGTATTCCGCTTTTCGCAAGACCTTCGCTTGAAACAATCAAGCATTTCGGTTCCGCTACGGCGACCGACAGATGGCTGCTTCTCATTCCGATTCTCTCGGCTCTGACATCGCTGATGACGAGCCTGCTGACGCAGAAGAGACAGGAAAAGAACAACCCGAACACGGCTCAGATGAAACAGATGAGCTGTATGATGATGCTGATGATGCCGCTTATGTCCCTGTGGATAACCTTTTCACTTCCCGCAGCGGTCGGTATGTACTGGATCATATCGAATGTAGTGGCATTCCTTCAGACGCTTGTTCTCGGTTTCACACACGAGCCGAGAAAGGTTCTCGCCAAGCTCATGGTCGAAGAAACCGTTGAACGCCGTTCAAAGGAAGAAAACACCAAGCGCATGGCGAAAAACAATAACTATGAAAATTAACTCCAATTACGGTGGTGAAAAAATTGATTAAAGAAGCATTCGGTACGGGCAACACCGTCGAAGAGGCGATCGAAAGCGCGAAGGCGGCTTTGGCGGCTCCGGAAAATGTGAATGTTCAGACGGAGATTGTCGAGCTTCCGACAAAGAAGATTCTCGGCTTGTTCGGCGGTTCACCCGCAAAAGCGAGAGCGTTTTATGAGTCATCGCCGATAGACAAGGCGGTCGACTATCTTCTCACCATTCTCAAGGGAATGGGTATCGAAAACGCAAAAGCCGAAGCCAAGGAGGGTGAGGACGGCGACGTCATCATCGAGCTTGACTGCGGCGAAGATTACGGCATCGTTATAGGCAGAAGAGGCGAGACGCTCGACTCTATTCAGTATCTGACGAGGCTCGTTATCAACAGAGAGAGCGACGACTATAAGAGAGTTTCGATAAATGTCGGAAACTATCGCGAGAAGAGAGAAAAGACTCTTCGTTCGCTCGCTCACAAGAACGCGGCTAAGGTCGCGAAATACGGCAGAAATATCACTCTTGAGCCGATGAATCCCTACGAACGCCGCATAATCCATACGGCTGTTCAGGATGTCGAGGGTGTCACCTCGCACTCGATCGGTTCGGACGCCGACAGACGCGTTGTCATCACGCTCAAAGAGGGCGTTAAGCCGACCCACCCGTCAAAGGGCGGATACAAGAAGGGCGGCTACGGCAAAGGCGGCTACAAGGGCGGAAAAGGCGGATATAACAAAGGCGGAAGAGGAAAGAGAGAGGGCAAAGCTCCCTACGTTCCTCAGGGCGAGGCGAGAGCCCCGAGAACCGACGCCGGAGCAGAATCCGTTTCACGCTACGGCAAGATCAACTGATAAACAAAGAGCTTTCGGTGAAAATCCGAAAGCTTTTTTGTTGTACCCGGAGTGAGTGCTTGTTTGGGTTTTTTGCTCTGAGTTGTGAGTCGGTGCAGGGATTGCGGCTCGGAAGTCTGCGGCGCGGTATAGTGCCGCAGAAGGGCGGCTGTGAGGGCGTCCCTCGCAGCGTTAGCGGAGAGGGATGCTCGAGCAGTCGCCGCGGGTGCAGTGAGCCGTTGAGAGGCGATAAAGGTCGGTGAGATCGGATCTTGACCGACAATCAGATAAAAGCTTACCGCTGTTATCGAACCAACTCCCCTCAGCTTAAGCTGAATATATTATGCCGCACAAAAGCTGCGCTTTTGTGCGGCGGCTATAATT
>USMJ01000080.1 GCA_900555805.1 uncultured Oscillospiraceae bacterium
AATGGGACACAAGGTCAAGGTTTATGAAAAGAGAAAGCACCTGGGCGGAATGCTTCGCTACGGTATACCGTCATACAGACTTCCCAGAGAAATACTCGACGGCGAGATCAATTCCATACTTTCGGCAGGAATTGAGGCCGTCACGGATATAAATGTCGGAACGGATATCAGCTTCGACGATATCAAGGCGCAAAGCGACTGCATCTATGTCGCTATCGGCGCTCACACCGATAAAAAGCTCGGCATCGAGGGCGAGAACGGCAAGGGCGTTATCTCGGCTGTCGAAATGCTCAGAGAGGTCGGCGACGGCGTTATGCCTGACTTCACGGGCAAGAAGGTCGCTATAATCGGCGGCGGAAACGTCGCCATGGACTGCACGAGAAGCGCGGTCAGACTCGGCGCCGAAAGCGTTACCTGCGTTTACAGACGCCGCCGAGAGGATATGACGGCTCTTCCCGAGGAGGTTGACGGAGCCGTTGCCGAGGGCTGCGAGGTCATGACGCTTATGGCTCCCGACAGGATCGAGCTTGACGAAGATAACAACGTCAAGGCTCTCTGGCTCAAGCCGCAGATGATAAGCAAGATAAGCAGGGGAAGACCCGCCCCGATAAAGGCTGAGCTTGACGAAGTGAGAATGGAGGTCGACATTATAGTCGTCGCCATAGGTCAGGATATCGAATCCGGCTACTTCGAGAGCGAGGGAATACCCACAAAATGGGGCAGAATTATCGCCGACAACAAGGGCTTCATACTTGAACAGGACGGCATGTTCGCAGGCGGAGACTGCGTAACGGGCCCGGCGAGCGCCATAAAGGCGATAGCCGCAGGCAAGATAGCCGCCGCCAACATAGACCACTACTTAGGTTTCCACCATGAGATATCCGTCGATGTCGATATTCCCGAAGCGAAGGTCGGCTCATTCCCGCCCTGCGGCAGGATAAATCTCAACGAGAGAGAAGCCGACGAGAGAAAGCGCGACTTCAAGCTTATGGAGAAGCCGATGACCAAGCAGGAAGCATGCCAGGAAAGCTCAAGATGCCTGCGCTGCGACCACTACGGCTACGGCGCGCTGAAGGGAGGCCGAACATTCAAATGGTAAAGCTGACAATTGACAACAGACCCATAGAAGTCGCCGAAGGTACAACCATACTTGAAGCGGCGAGAAAGCTTGGCATAGAGATCCCGACCCTCTGCTATATGAAAGAACTCAACGAGATAGGCTCTTGCAGAGTCTGCGTCGTCGAGGTCGAGGGCAGCGAAAGACTTGCCGCCGCCTGTAACAACCAAGTCACAGAAGGAATGACGGTGTACACCAACTCACCGAAGGTCAGAGAGAGCAGAAAGCTCAACGTTGAGCTGATCCTCTCCGAACACGACTGTCAGTGTCCGTCCTGCGTCAGAAGCGGCAACTGCAAGCTCCAAAAGCTCGCCAACGACCTGAACGTCATCGGAAACACCTTCGACAAACATATAGAAAAGAACAAGCCGAGAAACGATTTTCCGCTCGTCAGAGAGAATTCGAAGTGCATAAAGTGCATGGGCTGCGTTCAGATATGCGACAAGGTTCAGGGACTTCATGTCTGGGACGTCGCCACGACGGGCGCAAGAACAAGCGTCAGCGTCAGAGGCGGTCTGACGCTCAAGGAGAACTGCACGCTCTGCGGTCAGTGTATAACGCACTGCCCCGTCGGTGCGCTCAGAGAAAGAGACGACACCGACAAAGTCTACGCGGCGCTTGCGGATGAAAGCAAGATAACAGTAGTTCAGATAGCTCCCGCCGTCAGAACGGCCTGGGCGGAAAGCCTCGGTATAGACGCCGCTCTGGCGACCGAAAAGAGAATGGTCGCCGCCGTCAGAGCGCTCGGTTTCGACTATGTTTTCGACACCGATTTCTCGGCTGACCTCACAATAATGGAGGAGGGCAGCGAGTTCCTTGACAGGCTCGGAAACGGCGGAACGCTCCCGATGTTCACTTCCTGCTGTCCGGGCTGGGTTCGCTTCCTCAAAGCTAACTATCCCGAATTCACGGATAATCTTTCAACCGCGAAGTCACCCCAGCAGATGTTCGGCGCTGTCGCAAAGAGCTATTTCGCCGAGAAAATAGGCGTCGAGCCGCAGGATATCTTCTGTGTTTCGATAATGCCCTGCACGGCGAAAAAGCATGAGGCGGCTATACCGAACCTCAACGACGCCTGCGGCGACCCAGATGTCGATGTCGCCATAACGACAAGAGAGCTTGCGAGAATGCTCAAGAGCGACCACATAGATGTCGCGTCCCTTGAAGAAGAGGAATTCGACAGCCCTCTCGGTACGGGTACAGGCGCGGGAGTAATTTTCGGCGCAACGGGCGGCGTCATGGAGGCAGCGCTCAGAAGCGCATATTATCTCGTCACGGGCAGCAACCCCGACGCCGACGCTTTCGGTCAGGTCAGAGGACTTGACGGCAGAAAGGAAGCGAGCTTCGACATAAACGGAGCGAAGGTCTCGGTGGCGGTCGTCAGCGGCCTAAAAAACACGAAAAAGCTCATGGAGGATATCAAAAACGGCAGGGCGCACTACGACTTCGTCGAAGTCATGGCGTGTCCCGGCGGCTGCGCAGGCGGCGGAGGACAGCCTATTCACGACGGAATGGAGCTCGCAGGCGAGCGCGGCAAGACCCTCTATAAGCTCGACAGAGAGAACAAACTGCGTTTTTCACACGAAAACCCCGACGTTCTGAAAATGTACGGCGAATATTTCGAAAAGCCGCTTTCTCACAAGTCGCATGAACTTCTGCATACCGATCATTACGGTTGGAAGCTTGTTGATAAGAAGTAAGCTTTAATATTATGAGACCCCTCCGTGCGTACGCACGGAGGGGGTTTTGTATTTGTGACCGGCGGCTTCACGCAACCGCAGGTGCTTGGGCGCGTACCCTGCGCCGTTAGGCGTAGGGTGCCGAACAAACGCCTCCGCTGCACGGACTTACAGTTTGCTGTGCGGTCCGCAGGCTGACGGCGGTGAACGGCGGTCGGGTGTGCGCATCGGCACCGTAGGTGGTGATGCGCCGTACGAACGGTGCAGATGAGACCGGAAGCTTGATTAAAACTTCCGGCTTTTATCGGATTCCATGCTCTGTCCGACCCGACCCGCCCGCCGTCATGTCCAAATTAGTTATGTTTTCTTTCGGCTTTTGGCAGTGTTAAATTTTTACTGAATTGTAAGTTCGATACTCATTGCTCGATAATCAATCCCAACAACAAAACCGCCGTCCCGGAACCCCGGGACGGCGGTATACTTTAACTTAAACTCAGTTAAGCTCGATTGTGAAATCATATTCCGGCATGTACTTGCCTGTTGCAAATACTCTTGCTCTGCCGATGATTCTGTCGGGATATACTTCGAATACATAGCCCTGACCGTCTTCTTCGTAGCCGTCGCCGTTGTTGCAGCCGACTGTCGGAAGGTTAACAGCCTTGAATGAGCCGTAGTCCTCATATGTGTAGTCGCTGAAGCCGTTGTGAAGATGTCCTGTTATGTAGATAACGTTGTTATACTTCTCAAAGATGCCCTTGACTGTGTCGGACTGCTTGCCTATTGAGCCTGCGTCAAGGAACTTGGGTGCACCCCATGTTCCGGGGAGACCGTGGGTCTTCTTGAGCGGCTGATGGTTGACGACGAATACGGGCTTGCCGCTGTCCTGAGTGGAAGCTATCTCGCTGTCAAGCCATGCGAGCTGCTCGTCGCAGTAGAAGCCTTCCTCAAACATCGTCTTGTCGTCGTTCATGACGATGAACTTGTATCCGTTGATCTCGGTCGAGTAGTAGAGATGATCCGAAACTTTGCTTGCGGATACGCCGTTGTGGAAGTTTGCGATTCTCTTCGACTGGAGCGGATAAGCCTTAAGTCTGAAGTCGTGGTTGCCGTAGGAGATGATGTAGTTGCTGACCTTGTCCTGAAGCTCGTTTAGCTTCTCCGAAACGACTCTGTATTCGCTTTCGAGTCCGTTTTCGGCGATATCACCGGCGATAACGAGAGCGTCGAGTTTGACGGCTGAGTTCTTGATATCGTTGCAGGCGGCGACGAGGTTCGCTTCTCTCTCATAGAGATAGTTCGAAACCTGCGGATCGCCCCAGGCGGCGAATGTGAGCTGAACCGTTTCCGGGTCAACGGGCGATATCGGCGTTTCGACCGACGGTGTGGAGATCATTCCGAGAGCGGACATGATCGAGAGCATGACTGTCATCACCTTATAGGCGATGAGCGGAAAAAGTCTTGTCATTGTGTGTTTTCCTCCGTTTTGTTTTTTTATTCGGTACGCACCGAGTCGGTGCGTACCTAAGCTGATGTGCGTTGAATCCTATACGGCCTTTAAGGCATATTTTCGCCGATACCGCGTTAAAAAGCCTCGCAAGGCGTCAGCCTTGCTGCGTTTTTTGCCTTGTCTCGACAAAAATCTGTCCTTAAAAACTGCGTATAGTATTCGACGCCCCTCAGCTTAAAGCGTATTCCTCATAGGAAGTTATTCCTCTTGAGAGCTTTGCGCTTATTTCATCAGTTGTTCGCCCTGTTAGCCGGGCTGCCGCAGCACTTTTTATACTTCTTGCCGCTTCCGCAGGGGCAGGGATCGTTGGGACCGACCTTTTTATCCTTGTTGCGGACTGTCTTGCCCTTTTCGCTGCCGTCGCCTGCACCCGAAGTACCTGTTATCTTGGCGACCTGTTCGCGCTTGATATCGTCGTCCGTGCGGATTCTCAGGTTGAGTATCATTCTGACCGCGCTGTCTCTGATGTTGGCGGTCATCTGGTTGAACATATCATAGCTTTCCTGTCTGAATACGATAACGGGATCCTGCTGACCGTAGGCTCTTAAGCCGACGCTGCGCTTGAACTCATCCATGGCGTCGATATGATCCATCCAGTTGACGTCGACGCAGCGAAGAAGTATTGATCTTTCGGCTTCGCGCATCATTTCCGCGCCGAATTCCTTCTCCTTGCTCTCGTGAAGAGCGTGAGCTCTGCCCTTGAGAAGTTCCTCGATCTCGTCGCGGGTCATATTCTCTATATCGTCGTCATCGGCTATGAGCCATGAATACGAGCTGCGAAGTCCCGCATAGTTCCAGTCCTCAGTGCCTATGCTGTCGGAGCAGTAGAGCTCGAGACTGTCGTTTATGGATTCGTCTATCATCTTCGAGATGACGGGCTTCATGTCCTCGCCGCGGAGAACCTGATCTCTCTGACCGTAGATCATCTCTCTCTGGTGGTTCATGACATCGTCGTAACTTAGAACGTGAAGTCTGATAGCGAAGTTGTTGCCCTCCATCTTCTTCTGAGCGTTCTCGACGCCCTTGGTCAAAAGACCTATCTGAAGCGGCATGTCGTTGTCAATGGGCATACTGTTCATTATGCTCATCATTCTGTCGCCGCCGAACAAGCGGATAAGATCATCCTCCATCGAAAGATAGAAGCGGCTTTCACCCGGATCGCCCTGTCGGCCCGAACGGCCTCTTAACTGGTTGTCTATTCGGCGTGACTCGTGTCTTTCCGTGCCGATGATGAACAGACCGCCCGCTTTTCTGACTTCGTCAGCCTCGTCCTTGATCTCGTCCTTGTATTTCTTTTCAAGCTCTCTGAAAGTCTCTCTCGCTTCAAGTATGCTTTCATCGTCCGTATCCGCGAAGCCTGTCGCTTCCGCTATAAGCTCCTCGGGATATTCGCGGCGGCGCATCTCGCTCTTGGCGAGGAACTCCGCGTTACCGCCGAGCATGATATCCGTGCCTCGGCCTGCCATGTTCGTCGCTATCGTGACCGCGCCGAGCTTACCGGCCTGCGCGACGATCTCGGCTTCCTTCTCGTGGTTCTTCGCGTTGAGCAGGTTATGCTTGATGCCCTCGCGGGAGAGCAGATAGGACAGGTGCTCGTTCTTCTCGATGGACACCGTGCCGACCAGCACGGGCTGGCCCTTGGCGTGGCATTCCTTGACCTGCGCGATGACCGCGCGGTACTTTGCCGCCTCGGTCTTGTACACCACGTCGGGATCGTCGATACGCGCGATGGGGCGGTTGGTGGGGATCTCGATGATGTCGAGGTTGTAGATGGTGCCGAATTCCTCCTCCTCGGTCAGCGCTGTACCGGTCATACCGGAGAGCTTCTTGTAAAGGCGGAAGTAATTCTGGAAGGTGATGGTCGCGAGCGTCTTGCTCTCGCGGGCGACGGTGACGTGCTCCTTGGCCTCGATGGCCTGATGCAGACCCTCGCTGTAGCGGCGGCCGAACATCAGTCGCCCCGTGAACTCGTCGACGATGACGACCTC